>JACQTN010000400.1 GCA_016210785.1 Armatimonadota bacterium | reverse complement strand
TGCTCGGCCTCGGCGAAGCCGGGCCTGCGCATGACCGAAGCTTGATTTCCCAGACAGTGCGGATACCGGAACATTGGTGATGCTCGGAGTCGGCAGAGCCGCTCCTGCGCATGGACGAAACCGACTGTTTCCGTGACGCGGTCACAGCCGAAAGCGGTTCAAGATGCGAAAGTCCTGCCGGGCAGGCCCGGCAGGACTTTCACGCTCTTGAGGCGAACACATGTAACCCCTTTTGGGCGGTCTGGGATCGGACCCGGTGGGGCACAGGAAGGGTGGAGCGTGTTTGCCGGGGCCCGCGACGGGCCCGGCGAGGGCACAGGCGGATGCGGCAGCGGACGTGGTGGCTGGCGACGATCGGGTTGGTGGCGGCCGTGACGCTTGCCCCGGTGGGGCAGGCGGCTGCGGCGACGACCCACACCGTGCAGCCGGGCGAGACGCTGTACCGCCTCGCCCGCATGTACGGCGTGCCGCTCGAGGTGCTGGCGGCGTACAACGGTATCGCCGACCCCACCAGGATCAGGACTGGCCAGGTGCTGCGCATCCCCGGCCGGGACGGGGCTCCCGCGCGGGGCGCGCCCGCGCCGCGAGACCCGGGAGTCGCCCAGGCCCCTGCGATAGTGCAGGCCGGCCCCGACGCGCAGATCACGCAGGTCCCGGTGCCGGTTCGGGCACCGGCTGGGCTGCAGGGACCGGGCGTGACCCCGGTCGCGGCGCCCGGCGACCGCGTCTCCGGTCCCGAACCTGCCCCGGCCACGCACCTGGTCCACGCAGGGGAGACGTTGTACCGCATCTCCCGCCGGTACGGCGTGTCCGTGGAAGCCCTCATGATGGCCAACCAGCTCAGCACGGAGATCATCAAGGTCGGCCAGGCGCTGGTGATCCCGGATGGCGCAGTGCCCTCACCCGAAACCCCGCTGCCGGCCGTGGTCGCACCCGCACGTCCCGCGCCTCCGGTGATAGTGCCGCCGCAACTGCCGGCGCTGCGCGGCCAGGCGGACGCGGTGCTGCGAGAGGCGACGCGCCTGCTGGGGACACCCTACCGCTGGGGAGGGACGACGGCGCGCGGGTTGGACTGTTCGGGTTTCATCCTCGCCGCGTATGCGTCCTACGTGCCCAACCTCCCGCGGACCTCGTTTGAGCAGTTCAGGATCGGGACGCCGGTCGAGCCGTCGGACCTGCGGGCGGGCGACTTGGTGTTCTTCACGACCTACGCGCCGGGAGCCTCACACGTGGGGATCTACATCGGGGACGGCCGGTTCATCCACAGCTCGTCGGCTGCGGGCGGCGTGGTGATCACCTCGCTCAGCGACGGGTACTACGCGGCCCGCTACCTGGGCGCGCGGCGGGTGCTCGGGCCGTAACCGCGCTCGCCGGCTCAGCTTCTGAGGGCACGTCCCACATTCTGCAAGGTGCGTTGTTCTACCGCGCTCGCCGGCTCAGCTTCTGAGCACGTTCCACGCTCGTGCAAGGTGCCCCCTTCTACCGCGCTCGTCGGCTCAGCTTCTGAGGCACGTTCCACACTGGTGCAAGGTGCCCCTCTTTACCGCGCTCGCCGGCTCAGCTTCTGAGGGCTTCCAGCACGACCTCCGCCAGGTGTTTCGCCCGCCGCCCCGTGCCGTGGGCGATCTGCTGCCGGCACGACACGCCCATCGCCACCACGTCCGCGTCCGCGGGCAGATTGCGCACCGCGGGTAGCAGCCTGCGCTCGCCCACCGCCATGGAGAGGTCGTAGTGCTCGGCCTCGAACCCGAAGGACCCCGCCATCCCGCAGCACCCCGAGTCGATCTCCTGCACGCTGCACCCCGCCGCGCGCAGCACCTCCACCGCGGGCCCCGTGCCCACGATCGCTTTCTGGTGGCAGTGACCGTGCAGCAGCACGCGCCGGCCGTCCCCGCCTGAGAACGCGACCTCGCCCCTGCGCAGTAACCCGGCCAGGAACTCGTCGATGAGCAGCGCGCGTCCGGCGACCTCCTCGGCGCCGCTCCCGAGCCCCAGGTCCAGGTACTCGTCGCGCAGGGACAGCAGGCAGGACGGCTCGCAGCCGACGATGGGCACCCCGGCGCGGGCCAGGGGCAGGAGGTTGTCCACGACGCGCCGCGCCTGCGCCTTGGCCTGCGGCAGCAGGCCCTTGGAGATCATGGGGCGCCCGCAGCAGCCGGGGTCAACCGGGACCACCTCGAAGCCCGTTCGCTCCAGCAGGATGGTGGCGGCCATCCCCACCGCGGGATAGTTGTAGTTCATGTAGGTGTCCACGAAGAGCGCCACCTTCCCGCGCTCGCCGCTGCCCAGGCGCGGCCGGCGCGCGAACCAGCGCGCGAAGGTGGGTTTGGCGAAGGGTGGCAGGGGGCGGCGGCGGTCGATCCCCACCAGGTGCTCCAGCGCCAGCCGCACCGGCCCCAGTCCCGTCGCCCACGTGGCGAGGCGCGGGACGTGGGAGCCCAGGCGGTTCAGCAGGGCGATGTGGCCGAAGAGCCTGGCGCGCAGGGGCACGCCGTGCTTTGCGTAGTAGCCCGCCAGGAACTCGGCCTTGAGCTTGGCCATGTCCACGTTGGCGGGGCACTCGCCCTTGCACCCCTTGCACTCCAGGCAGAGGTCGAGGGCGTCGTACAGGCGCCTCCCCGTCATCTCCTCCGGCGGCAGCAGCCCTGAGAGCACCGCGCGCAGCAGGTTGGCGCGGCCGCGCGTGGAGTGCTCCTCTTCCCGCGTCACCATGTAGGACGGGCACATGGTGCCCTCGACCGTCTTGCGGCACGCGCCGAGCCCGCTGCACATCTCCACGTGGCCGGCCAGGCCGCCGTCGCGGGAGAAGTCGAAGTGGGTGGGGATCTCGACCATGCGATAGTCGGGGCCGTAGCGCAGGTCCGCGGTCATGGACGGGCCGTCTACGATCTTGCCGGGGTTCATGATCCCGCGGGGATCGAAGGCGGCCTTCACCTGGCGGAACGCCTGGTAAAGGGTGGGGCCAAAAAACTTCTCGACGAAACCGCTGCGCGCCAGGCCGTCGCCGTGTTCGCCGCTCATCGCGCCGCCGAACTCCAGCACCACGTCGCTGACTTCCTCCGCGACGCGGCGCATGGTCTCGATGTGGGGGGCCGTCTTGAGGTTGACCAGCGGCCGCACGTGGATGACGCCCACGCTGGCGTGGGCGTAGTAGGCGGAGGAGAGGCCGTGCCGGGCCAGGATCTCCTGCACGCGCCGGATGTAGGCCGGCAGCTTCTCCGGAGGGACGGCGCAGTCCTCGATGAAGGCCGTGGGCTTACTGTCGCCCTTGATGCCCTGCAGCAGTCCCTGGCCCGCCTTGCGCACCCGCCAGATGTTGTCCTGCTCGTCGTCGGCCACGGCGCGCCGCACCGCGTAGCCGAGCCTGGCCGCGCGCAGCCGCTGCTCCATGTCGTCCAGCCTGCCGACGAGCTCCTCCTTGTGATCGCCGGCGAACTCCACCACCAGCAGCGCCTGGGGGTCGCCCTCCACGAAGGTCATGCGCCGGGCGTACTCCATCGTCTCCCGAGTCAGGTCGATGATCATCCTGTCGATCAATTCCACCGCGGACGGACCGAGGGGGAGGATCTCCTGCGTCGCCTCCAGCGCCTCCAGCATGTCGTGAAAGTGGACGACCGCCGTCACGGCGCGCGCCGGGCGCGGCACCAGCCCCACCTTCGCCTCCACCACCGCGGCCAGCGTCCCTTCGCTGCCCACGATCAGCTTCGCCAGGTTCATGGGGGGCGTGAGCAACTCGTCCAGGTTGTAGCCGCTGACGCGCCGCTGGATCTTCGGGTAACGCCGCTCGATCTCGTCGCGGTGCGCGGCGGCGATGCCGCTGACTACGCGGTAGATGTGACCTTCCGGCGTGGGCAGCGCCATCTTCTCCCGCAACTGCTCGTCGCTCACCGGCCCGAAGGTAACCACGTCTCCGCCGCTCAGGACCACGGTCACCTCCTGCACGTGGTCCACCATCTTGCCGTACACGATGGAACGGGCGCCGGAGGAGTTGTTGCCGATCATGCCGCCCAGGCTGGCCCGGTTGCTGGTGGCGGTGTCGGGACCCAGGCGCAGCCCGTAGGGCCGGAGGTGCTGGTTCAGCTCATCCTGGATGACGCCCGGCTGCACGCGCACCCACCGCTCCGTGGCGCTCACCTCCAGGATGCGATCCATCTGCCGGGAGCAGTCCAGGATGACGGCGCGGCCCACCGACTGGCCGGCCAGGCTGGTGCCGCTCCCGCGGGGCAGCACCGGCACGCCGGCCGCAGCGGCCACCCTCACCGCGGCCGCCACGTCCTCCGCGTCGCGGGGGATGACGACGCCGATGGGCATGATCTGGTACATGCTGGCGTCGGTGCTGTAGAGCACGCGGGAGAAATGGTCGAACCTGACGTCGCCCTTGACCGCGCGGCGCAGCGCCTGCGCCAGATCGTCCGCGGCGGAAGGACGGTCGGGTGGGGTGGGGGGGCGCCGGACCTCGAGCGCGCTCATCGAATCACAGTGGACGCCGGTGGCATGGATGCGGGTCGCGTTACCACACAGGTTCGCGCCGGCGAAGGTGGACTCCTTGTGGACAGGCGGGTGGGACGCGGCCCGCGACGTCGGCGCGCAAGGGGCGGAGGAGGGATGGCGTCGAACATCAATGGCCCGTGGAGGTGTGGTGATGACCGACGAACTGCTCACCGTGCGGGACGGCCCCGTGGCCACCGTGATCTTCAACCGCCCCGCGCGCCACAACGCGCTCACCCTGGCCATGAGGCGGGCGCTTCCCGAGATCGTCGACAGCCTGGAGGCCGACCCGGAGGTTCGCGTCATCGTCTTCCGGGGCGCCGGCACCGAGGCCTTCGCCTCCGGCGCCGACATCGGCGAGTTCCGCACGGTGCGGTACGACGCCCGCAGCGCCGCCGCCTACAACCAGGTGGTGGAGCGCGCCGAGGCCCGCATCGCCGGATGCGCCAGGCCCACCATCGCCATGACCTTCGGCTACGCCGTGGGCGGCGGGCTGGAGGTGGCCGTGGCGTGCGACCTGCGCCTTGCCGCCAGCGACGCCCGGTTCGGCATCACCGCCAGCAAGCTGGGCATCATCTACGGCCTCACGGCGACGGCCCGGCTGGTGAACCTGGTGGGCCCGGCTCACGCCAAGGACATCCTGTACTCCGGCCGCATCTTTGGCGCCGACGAGGCCGCCACCATGGGGCTGGTCAACCGGGTGCTGCCGCCCGGGGAACTGGAGGGCTACGCCGGCGACTACGCGCGGATGCTGGCGGCCAACGCGCCGCTCTCCATCACCTTCGCCAAGCACATCATCCACCGCGCCCTGGCCGGGCCGTCCGCGGAGGCCGCCCGCGCGGTGGAGGAACTGGTGGCGCGAGGTTTCGAGAGCGAGGACTACCGGGAAGGCGTCGCCGCGTTCTTGGAGAAGCGGCCTCCCCGATTCCGGGGCCGGTGATTCCGGCCGCGCCCGGTTGCCTCGCCCAAGCCAGATGACCGCTCCGATCCCACCCATCGTCCGGGCCCGCGCGCTCCCGCCCCACGCGCGTCCTGCCCATCGGCGCGCGGCGCGGGCCGCGGCCTGAGCCCATGCCGCCGGCCCGCGCCGCCCCGCCGCTGGGCGAGTGCCTGCGCCTGCTGCTCTTCATCGGGAGCGTCAGCGTCGGCGGTGGGCGGGCCATGATCGCCCTGGTGGAGCGCGAGATGGTCCAGCGCCGGCGCTGGCTCACGCCGGAGGAGTTCGCCGACACCTACGCGCTGGCCCACGTGCTCCCCGGCGTCTACTCCGTCAACATGGGCGCCATCCTGGGCTACCGCTGGTACGGCGCGCTGGGCGGCATCGCCACGGTGGGCGCCTTGATCCTGCCGTCGTTTCTCCTGGTGCTATTCATGGCCCAGGGCTACGCCGCGCTCCGCGACGTCCCCGCGGTGCGCCAGGTCTTCGGCGCGGTGGGCGCGGCGGTGGTGGGGATGTTCCTGGCGGTGGCGGTCAGCATCGGCCGCGTCATCGTGCGCGACGCTGCGGGAGCGGCGATCGTGGCGGCAGCGGCGCTGGGCTTCGCCGCGTTGCGCGTGCACCCGGCGCTCATGGTGGTGGCCGCGGGGGCCGCCGGCTATCTGATCTACGGGAGGGCCCGCCGGTGATCTTCCTGCTGGGCATCCTCTGGACGTTTTTCAAAGTCGGCGCCTTCACCTTCGGCGGCGGCTACGCCATGATCCCGCTGATCCACGCCGAGGCGGTGGAGAAGGCGCGCTGGCTCACCACCCAGGAGTTCCTGGACGCCATCGCTGTCAGCCAGGTGAGCCCCGGCCCGTTTGCCATCCTGGCCACCTTCATCGGATTCCGGGCGGGCGGCATCCCTGGCGCGGTGATGGCGACGCTGGGAATCTTCCTGCCCTCGCTGGTGGCCGGCTGGGGGATCCTCCGCCTGCAGCACCGGTTCAAGGACAACCCCGTGGTGGCGGCAGTATGGGCCGGCATGCGCGCGGCGGTGGTGGGGCTGCTCCTGGGCGCGGTGGTGCGGCTGGGCGCGTCGTCGCTGCACGGCGCTCCGGCCTTCGCGGTGGCGGCGGGCGCCTTCGCCGTGGCCCTCCTGCGCCTGCCTCCGCTGGCCGTGCTGGGGGCAGCGGCGGCGGCGGGGCTGGTCATGGCCCGCCTGTGACCGCAGGTGGGGCGTGTGACAGTCGTGGAAGTGCCAGGGCAGTTCGTTTGACTGGGTGCGCGCATTCAGGCTACGATAGCAGCGTGGACTATTCTTCGGCTCGGGGACAGGATGGGGGATCGCGTGCGGAGAGGGGATCGGCCATGTCCGTTCGGCTCCTCAGGCACCGCTTCACGGTGGACGAGTACCACCGCATGGCGGACGCGGGCATCCTCACAGAGGATGACCGGGTGGAGCTCATCCAGGGGGAGATCGTGGAAATGGTTCCGATTGGGAGCCGCCACGCGGCCTGCGTCAATCGTCTCGCGCAGAGCCTCGCCCGAGAGGCCGCCGGAGACACGATTGTGAGTGTGCAGAATCCGGTCCGTCTGGGCGAAGACTCCGAACCTCAACCCGACGTGGCGCTGTTGCGTCCCCGCCCAGATTTCTACGCGGGCGGACTTCCGGGACCGACGGACGTGCTGCTCGTCGTGGAGGTTGCCGAGACCTCGGCGGACTCCGACCGGGAGATCAAGATCCCGCTCTATGCCCGCGCCGGCGTGCCGGAGGTCTGGTTGGTGGATCTGCGGGCGGCGACAGTGGAGGTGTACCGGAACCCCTCGCCGCAGGGATACCGGGCAGCCGTGCGCCACAGGCGCGGGGAGCCGCTCTCCGTCGAGGCCCTGCCAGACTTGAGGGTGCTGGTGGACGAGGTTCTCGCGTAGGAGGATCCGCACCTCTCAGCGCCCGGCGAGCAACTGCCTGATCAACGCCTCCGTCCGCTCGTACTCCCCCTCGCCGATATGCTTGAAGCGCAAGAGTCCCTGCGGGTCGATCAGGTAGGTCGTCGGCCAGGCCCAGGTGTTGTACGCCTTCCAGATGCGGAAGCTGTTGTCCATCACCACGGGATAGCGGATGCCCAGGGTCTTGAGGCGCTCCCGCACGTACGCCTCGCTGCGCTCGTGGGCGAACTCCGGCGAGTGGACGCCGACGATGACGAGCCCTGCCTCCGCGTACCTGGCGTGCCACCCTTTCACGAAGGGCAGGCGGTTGATGCAGTTGATTCACCCGCCGGTCCAGATCTCGACCAGCACCACCCTGCCGCGGAGACCCGCCAGGGTGAGCGGTGACCCCCCTGAAACATCCAGCGACGTCCCTTTGGTGCGTACCGACAGACGCTCCGGATGTTTCAGGGGGGTCAGGTTGCCGGAGGTGTTGAACCACGGCCCGCCGCCCGCCAGCTCGGGCGCCGGCCGGTTCACCGCCGCCGCCCGGACCCCGGCCGCTGCGCCGAGCCCCAGCGCGGCCACCAGCAGCGCAACCACGCCCTGCGTAGGACGCATGATCCCCTCCCGTGCCGGCGATCTTTCCTTTTGTATGATGAACGACGCCCGCCCCGGTATTCCTTCCCGCGCTGGGAGCGCGTCCGGGAAATCATGCTTCGGTCATGCGCAGGCCCGGCTTCGCCGAGGCCGAGCATCATCTGTGATCCGAAACCCTCACCGTCGCGGGTGTGCCGCGAATATGGTGAGCGCGGTAGAACGAAACGCCTTGCACCGAGTCGAACGTGCCGGTTCGTGGGCGCCGTGTGTCCAGCGAGCGCGGTAGCATGGTGCTC
>JACQTN010000039.1 GCA_016210785.1 Armatimonadota bacterium | reverse complement strand
GCGCAGGACCGGCTGTGCCGAGTCCGAGCATCACCAGTATGTTGGGGTCCCCACCATCGCGGGTGGGGGTCATGGGGGCGACGAAGAGTCGCCCCCGTCCGGAGCTATCGTGAAGGGTGGAATGGCGTAAAGCCATTCCACCCAACCTTACGGGCTAGGCGGTCCGGTACGAGGGAGACACGAGGTCACGGGGGGGGATATCGTCGTGAAGATCTTCCTGGATTCCGCCAATGCGTCTGAGATCCGCAAATGGCTGGACGAGGGCCTCGTGGATGGCGTCACCACCAACCCCTCCATCATGCTCAACGACGGCGTGTACGACCTGGAACGCGGCGCGCGCCAGATCGCCGAGCTGATCTCCCCGCGCCCCGTCTCGGTCGAGGTGACCACCAACGATCACGAGGAGATGTTGAGTCAGGCCAGGACCTTCAGCCGATGGGCTCTCAACATCGTGGTCAAGATCCCCGTGATCAACGAGTTCGGGGTGTCGTCGCTGCGCGTGGTGAGGCGGCTAGAGGAGGAGGAGAATATCCGGGTGAACGTCACGGCCTGCCTCTCCTACGGGCAGGCCACCCTGGCCGCCAAGGTGGGTGCCACCTACGTCAGCATCTTTGCGGGGCGCGTCTCCGACGAAGGACACGACGCGTCCCGGCTGATCCGCATGACGGCCGACTGGTTGACGCAATGGGGCTACAAGGCGGAGATTATCGTCGGCAGCATCCGGGAGGCCATCAACATCCAGGATGCTTCGGACGCGGGGGCGCACATCATCACGGTGCCGCCCCAGTTCCTCTACAAGTACGTCGACCACAAGTACAGCCGCGACACGGTGCGGGGATTCAACGCGGACGCCAGGAAGGCGCTGGAGCGCATGGGGGAGCTGCGGGCGCAGGTGAAGACGTAGCAGGATGGGCCGCACCGGCATCGTCGCCATCATCCCGGCGCGCATGCGATCATCGCGGTTTCCCGGGAAGCCGCTGGCGAACATCCTGGGGCTCCCGATGGTTGAGCACGTCCGGCGCCGCGCGCGTCTGTGCCGGCTGGTGGACGACGTGATCGTGGCCACGTGCGATGGCGAGATCTACGAGGCGGTGACCGCGGCGGGAGGCCGGGCCGTGATGACCTCCTCGGCCCACGAGCGGGGCACGGATCGCGTGGAAGAGGCTGCCCGGGACGTCGACGCGGAGGTGGTGATCAACGTCCAGGCGGACATGCCCCTCCTCCAGCCGGAAACCCTCGCCGAGGTGGCCCGGCCGCTGGTGAACAGCGACGACGCCGACTGCACCAACCTGGTGGCGGCGCTCTCCGGTCCGGGCGATCTGCAGGACACCAGCATCGTCAAGGTCTTCGTGGATCAGAGACACGGCATTCTGACCTTCAGCCGCCGCGTGGCGCCGTACACCCAGGTCGACGCGTCGTACCCGGTCTACCGGCAGCAGGGCGTGTACGGCTTCCGGAAAATTTTCCTCCACCAGTACGCCAGGATGGCGCCCACCCCGCTGGAGCGGGTCGAGTCGGTGGACATGTTCAGGGTGCTGGAGCACGGTCGCCGCATCCGCGCCGTGGTCGGTTCCCGGCCGCTCATCGAGGTGGACCATCTGGAAGACATCGCCCGGGTCGAAGCCGTGCTCTGCGAAGACCCCACCCAGCGCGCCCTTCACGCGCGGATCGTGGCGCCGTGAGGGCCGCGAGGATGCCCGATGATGACCCCCCTGCCCGGTGAACCCCCGGCCGGGCTCTCCGCGCAGGCCCGATCGCTGGCCCAACGCATCGACACCAGGGAGGCCGTGGTGGCGGTGGTCGGACTGGGATACGTGGGGCTTCCCCTGGCGGTGGAGCTGGCCCATGCCGGGTACCGCGTCATCGGGTACGATATCGACGGCGCCAAGGTCGAGCAGATCCAGGCCGGCGTCAGCTACCTCCTGGACGTGCCCGCGGAGCGGGTGGCCCGCGCCGTGGCAGGCGGCCGTCTCCAGGCCACGTCGGATCCGGGGACGCTGGGCCAGGCCGACGTCGCCATCATCTGCGTGCCGACCCCGTTCACGCGCAACCGGGAACCCGATACGACCTTCATCGAGCGGGCGGCGCGGGAGATCGCCGCGACACTTCACCCCGGCCACCTGACCATCCTCAGAAGCACCAGTTACCCGGGGACGACGGAAGAGCTGGTCCGCCCTTACCTGCAGGCCTCCGGGTTCGGCATCGGGCAGGGCGTGTTCCTGGCGTTCGCCCCCGAGCGGATGGAGCCGGGGAACCTGCGGTTTCCCCTGCGGCGGGTACCCGTGGTGGTGGGCGGGTGCGAGCCGGCCGGCACCTACCTGGCCGGCCTGCTGCTGGCCCAGGTCTCCGAGACGGTGCACGCGGTGTCCACGCCGGCCGCCGCGGAGATGACCAAGTTGCTGGAGAACGTGTTCCGGAACGTGAACATCGCCCTGGTGAACCAGCTGGCGATGCTGTGCGAGCGCATGGGGCTCGACATCTGGGAGATCGTGGAGGCCGCCGCCACGAAGCCTTATGGTTTCATGAGTTTCTCTCCCGGGCTGGTGGGGGGCCACTGCATCCCGGTGGACCCCTATTACCTGGCGTGGAAGGCCCGGGAGTACGACTTTCACATGGACTTCATCGAGCTGGCCGCGCGCGTCAACGAAGAGATGCCGTACTATGTCGCCACGCGAGCCCTGATGGCGATCAATGAGCGGAAGGAGCATGCCCGGCCCACGCGGATCTTCGTGGTGGGCATCACCTTCAAGAAGGACGTGCCCGACTTCCGCCACTCCGCGGCCCTGAAGGTGATGGAGATCCTGCTCAGGCAGCACGTCGAGGTCGCCTACCATGACCCATTTGTTCCCGAGGTTCAGGTGAACGGCCGGGTCTTCACCAGCCAGCCGCTCACCGAGGATGTGGTCGGCGCTCAAGACTGTGTCATCATTGCCACGGACCATTCCTCTATCCCGTACCAGTGGTTGGCCGGGCACGCCCGGCTGGTGTTCGACGTCCGCAATGCCCTGAAGCACACCCCCAAGGGTGACAACGTCATCACGCTGTGACGCGCCGCCGTTCCTTGACACTCTTGAAGGCCGGGTGCTAGTCTGTACACGGGCTGCGGACGTGGGCGCGGCGGGCCGCGCCCGGCGTTCCCCGGATTCGAGGAGGGCACCATGGTGTTCAAGCGGTCGCCGGCGATCACGCGGGAGCAGGTCCTGGAGGCCCTCAAGGACGTGCAGGATCCCGAGCTCCACCGGAGCATCGTGGAGCTGGACATGGTCCGGGACATCGCCATCGCCGGCGGCCACGTTGGGGTGCACGCGGTCCTCACCATCTCCGGATGCCCCCTCAAGGACACCATCGTCGACTCCATCAAGAGCCGCGTCGCGTCCCTGCCGGGCGTGGACCGGGTGGAGGTCCATCTCGGGGTGATGAACCCCGAAGAGCGCCAGGCGTTGATCCAGAAGCTGCGGGGCGGCCAGGGCCCGACGCGGCCTTCGCCGTTCCTCAGCGGCGAGTCTCCCACGAACGTCATCGCCGTGGCCAGCGGCAAGGGCGGGGTCGGCAAGTCCACCGTGACCGTGAACGTGGCCGTGGCCCTGTCGCGCCTGGGGTACCGCGTCGGCGTCATCGACGCGGACGTGTACGGGTTCAGCATTCCCCGCATGCTGGGCGTCAGCGGCCGGCCCACCATCATCGACCAGATGATCATCCCGCTGGAGCGCGATGGCATCCGGGTGATCTCCATCGGGTTCATGCTGCCCGGGGAGGATGAGGCGGTGGTCTGGCGCGGCCCCATGCTTCACAAGGCGCTGACCACCTTCATCTCGGAGGTCCACTGGGGCGAACTGGATTACCTGCTGATGGATCTCCCGCCGGGCACCGGCGATGTCTCCCTCAGCATCGCGCAGACGCTTCCCAAGGCCAGCATGCTCATCGTCACCACGCCTCAGGCCGCCGCGGCCAAGGTCGCCCAGCGGTCGGCCAAGATGGCGGAGAAGGTCAACATGGCCGTCGTGGGCGTGGTGGAGAACATGTCCTACTTCCAGCCGTCTGCCGATGGCGACCGCATCTACCTCTTTGGACAGGGAGGAGGGCGCCTGCTGGCGGAGGCGCTGGGCGTGCCGCTGCTAGGCGAGATCCCCATCGACCTGGCGCTGCGGGAGGGTGGAGACAACGGACAACCGCTGGTGATGGCCCGGCCCGACTCTCCGGTGGCGCAGGCATTGGTGGAGGTGGCCCGGAAGCTGGCGGCGCTGGTCCCCACGCCTGCCGCGGTGTCGGGAGCGCGCTAAGTGCTCTGGTTCATAAGTTCGATCACGTATTTCCGGGCTCCGTATTCGGGCGCAGACCCGCAGAGTGTCTTATTGGACCCGCAACGCCGCGACCTGGGCGTTATCGTATTTGAGAAACCGTGTACTAAGTAATCCGGCGAAGTACTCGCCTGTAAGGAAACTGTGTCCGGCGGCCCGGTTCTCGTGAGGATGTGCCATCCCCTCTCCCTCTGGGAGAGGGTGGGGGGTGAGGGTAAGAGCGGTCCCGCCAACCCCCACACCCTGGCCCTCTCCCCCGGGGGGGAGAGGGGAAAACCTTGTCGCTGGCGCGTGGCAATACGGGACGACTTACACGGGTCTATCTCGATTCAGGCGCCGCGGGCGTTCCTGCGCGGGCGTCGTGAGGATTGATTGATCGCCCTGGTCGCAGATTCAGGCGGCAGCGCGCTGGCGTTGGTCCCGCCGAAACGGATCGGCGCGGACCCTTTCTGTTGCCGCCCTGGACGCGGATCCCGGTGACGGAGAGGCGAGAACCGTGG
>JACQTN010000422.1 GCA_016210785.1 Armatimonadota bacterium | reverse complement strand
GCGTCACGCCTCTCAGGACGCGGGCGACGCGAGGCATGAACACGATCCCGATGCCCAGCACGACGTGGACCGAGCCGGTGCCCAGCGTGGTCAGGATGAGCATCGCCAGCAGCAGGGAAGGGAGGGCCATCAGGGCGTCCATGATCCGCATGAGGATCTCGTCCACGGCGCCGCGGTAGAAGCCTCCCACCATGCCGACGATGACGCCCAGGGTCACGCCCAGCAGAGTGCTTACCGCCGCCAGCGACAGCGTGCCGCGGGCGCCCCACATCACCCGGCTCAACTGATCACGCCCGAACTGGTCGGTCCCGGCCGGGAAGCGCTGCGAAGGAGGCTGCAGGGCATGCTCCGTGTGGAACTTCGCGTAAGGGTAGGGCGCCAGCGCCGGGCCAAAGAGCACGAGCCCCAGGTGGATGGTCAGGAGGATGGCGCCCACCGTGGCGGCCCCGGAGGCCCGGACCGTGGCGGCCGTCACCCTGGCCGCGTGCGTAAGGCTTCCCAGCACCCATCCTTTCGGGCGTTCGGTCTTGCCCTGCACCACGGTCGGCGGGGTCATGGCTCAGTAGCGGATCCTTGGGTCCAGATACGCGTAGGCGATGTCCGCGGCCAGGTTCGCGAGGGCATAGGCCGCGGCCACCACCATCGCGGCCATCTGGATCACCGGCACGTCGCGGTGGTTGATGCTGTCCACCAGCAGGCGCCCCAGTCCCGGATAGGCGAAGACGGTCTCCACCACGACCAGCCCGCCGATCGCAAAGCCGATGTTGAGGGCGACGATGCCGATCGTGGGCAGCATCGCGTTGCGCAGGGCGTGGGCGAGCAGGACTCGCCTGGGCCGCAGCCCGCGGAGCCTCGCCGCGCGCACGAACGGGCGCTCCATGATCTCGATCATGTTGGCGCGGGTCATCCGGGTCATGTGGGCGAGGGAGACCAGCACGAGGGTGAGGACGGGCAGCACAAGGCTTGGTCCGGCCTTCAGCAGGCCCGCCCGGGGATCGACGAGACTCGACGGGGGCAGGAGGCGCAGTCGAAAGGCGAACAGCAAGATCATCGCGGTTCCCGTGACGAACTCCGGGAGGGACACCGCGATCAGGGTCGCCGTGCCGATGGTGTGGTCGACGAAGCGGTGGCGGTACCACGCCGAAACCACGCCCAGGGCGATGGCCAGCGGCACGGCTACCGCCAGGGCGATCACCGCCAGGAACGCGGAGCGGCTCAGCCGGTCCAGCACCAGCGGGCGGACCGGCACCCGGTACAACAGCGACGTCCCCCAGTCACCGCGCAGCGCTCCGGTGATCCAGTCCAGGTAGCGGAGCAGCGCGGGGCGGGTGAGCCCCAGCGTCTGCCGGAGGGCCGCCAGATCCCCCGGCGTGGCGTAGGTCCCGAGGATCATCGTCGCCACGTCCCCGGGCAGGATCTGGACCACGCCGAAGATCAATGCCGACACCAGCAGCAGCACCACGCCCAACAGGGCAAGCCGCCGCCCGACGAAGCGGAGGAGAGGCACGGCGACCTCAGCCGGCGTTCAGCTTTCCAGGGAGGTCCAGCGAAAGTCCCAATAGCGCAGGGGATGGACGATATGCCCCTTCACGCTGGACCGCATCCCCACCACAAAGCTGGTATGGTAGACGACGACCCAGTGGCCGTCGTCGTGGATCAACTGCTGGGCCTGGGTGTAGATGGCCTTGCGCTTGCGAAGGTCGACCTGCGAACGCCCGTCGTCCAGCATCCGGTCCAATTCCCGATTGCTGTACCCCTCGTTCCACGCTCCGCCGGTGTGGAAGTACGGGTGCAGCGTCTCGTCGATCGTCGCGCGCCCGAACCAGTTGCTGACGTAGAACGGCCGCTTCTTGAACACGGTGCTCACGTGGACGTTGTAGGGGACGCTGCGCACCTCGATCCGCAGCCCGGCCGGCGCCGCCATCTGCTGCGCCGCCACGGCGAGCTCCTGCATGCCGGCGCGCTCGCCGGTGGTCCACAGTTCGATCGAGAGGCCGCCGGGATACCCGGCCTCCGCCAGCAGCGCCCTCGCCCTGGCGACATCGTAGGTGTGCTTCGGCGACGTGACCACGTAGTAGGGATTGATGGTGGGGACGGGATGATCGTCCGCGACGGTGGCGCGTCCCTGCCAGATGGTACGGATGATCACCTCCCGGTCCACCAGGTACTTCATCGCCTGGCGCACCTTGGGGTTGTCGAAGGGTCTGGCGGTGGGCATCATCACGATCGGCTGGAAGCCGGGGCTCTTGACGTCCACCAGCGACACGCCCGGTGCTCGCGAGAGGGCCGGGATGTATGCGACGGGCACCTCGAACATTGCCTGGATCTCTCCGCCCGACAGCGCCGCGACATGCCCCGCCACGTTGGGGATCGTCACCTGCCACAGTTCGTTGAGGTAGGGCCGCTCCCCGTCCCAGTAGTTCTGGAATTTGACCATGCGGATATACTCTCCGGGGCGGAACTCGGCCAGGCGAAACGGTCCGGAGCCGGAGGGGGCTGCCGTGATCAGATCGGCCCGATCAGCGGGCAGGATCCGCCCAAAGGGAATCCCCAGCACGAGCGGCAGATCGGCATAGGGCACGGCCAGGCGGAAGCGGACGGTGTAGTCGTCCACCGCCTCGACCTTCTGGATGGGTCCCATGGCGGTGCGGCCCGGCGATCCGGTCTTGGGATCCAGGAGGCGCTCGAAGGTAAAGACGACATCCTTCGCTGTCAACCCGCGGCCGTGATGGAACTTGACGCCCTGCCGGAGGGTGAACGTCCAGACGTCGCCCCGCTCGTTCGGCTGCCACCGCGTGGCCAGTTGCGGCTGGGGCTGCAGTTTCTCGTCGATCCGGACGAGGTTGTCGTACATGTTCTGGCTGATCATGTACTCGTCGCCGGAGATGCCGAGCGCGGGGTCGAGACTGCGGGGGGAGCTGGTCCACGCGATCTTCAGCACGCCGCCCTGTTTCGGCCTGGCGGCCGCCGCCTCGGCGCGTGTGCGGTGTCCGCTTCCGACCACCGTCCGCAGCGCCCCCGCGGCGCCCGCGGCCGTCGCCAGCCGCAGGAGCTGCCGCCGGCTCAGCGCCATACCATCGCGTCCTGGACAATCAGTATTATCGTCTGCCATTCCGCACGCCCTCCTCTCCGACTCACCTCTTTGGATATTCCTTGCGTCGCACGTGCCTTCCTTTCCGGGTGTGTGTGTACCAGTCGAGATTTCGCACCTGCGGGGTCATGTCAGGTCGCGGGGCCACGGAGATCGTTTCATCGCCGCAGCGTCACAAATCGGCGTGAGCGGCATGACGCCGGCGCCGACGTCTCACGAGAGCGGGTTCAGCCTGCCGTCGTTATGATGTCGAAGGACTTGAGATGTGCTGGTTTTGCGTGAAGGGCTGCCACTGTGTCGAGGTCAACTCGTTCTTCGGATAGACGCAACTACCTGGAGCCGGCGACCAGATTTGAACTGGTGACCTGCGCATTACGAGATCCAGGGTCTCAGCCGGAAGCCCGCTTCTGCCTGGATTCTAGCTGGTCTGTCTAACGAGTTTCTGTCGAGCGGTAGAGGG
>JACQTN010000421.1 GCA_016210785.1 Armatimonadota bacterium | reverse complement strand
GTGCTCCGCGCATCCCTTGGAGTGCGCGGTGCGCACGTAGTCCTGGCGCAGGACCTCCAGCAGGCTGGCGCGGGTCATCCGGGTAAGGATGGCCAGGGAGTTGCCGGCGATCGCGACCGCGGGAAGCAGGAGGTGGCGCCAGGTGCCGGCGCCGCTGGTCGGCAGCCAGCCCAGCCGGACGGCGAAGTAGAGCTGCAGCAGCAGGCCGATCCAGAAGATGGGCATGGAGATGCCGAGCAGCGCGACGATGGTCGTCCCGTAGTCCAGCACCGTGTTGCGCCGGGTCGCGGCCAGGATGCCCAGCGGCACGCCCACGCCCACGGCGAGCACGATGCCCGCCGCGGCTAGCAGCGCCGTGAACTGCATCCGGAAGACGAGCAGGGGGAGGACCGGATCGCGGCTGACGATCGAGCGCCCCCAGTCGCCGGCCAGGACGTTGCGGAGCCAGATCACGTACTGGACCAGGAAGGGACGGTCCAGCCCCAGTTGCCGGCGGATCGTCTCGATGTCCTCCCCGGTCGCCCCCATCCCGGCGATGACCACGGCGGGGTCGCCGGGGATGAGGTGCATGACCAGCAGGACGATGAACGAGATCCCGAAAACGACCGGGATCAGGCTCAGCAGTCGCCTGACGAGGTACGTGCCCATACGGGCGGTGCTTCATTCATGCGCAGGACCGGCTTCCCACGATGTGTTGGTATCGGCGCTGCGAGTGGAACGACGCAGGACCGAACTCGCGCCGCCGAGTTCGAGCATCACTAGCGTCCCGTGCTCCCCACCGTCGCGGGTGGGGGTGAAGTGGGGGCGCCGTGAGTCCGGGGAGCGCGGTAGGATGCCACGCCACCGAAGAACGTTGCACGTGCCGGCGAAGACCCTCCCCCTGTCGGACGCTTGGTGAAGGCTGGAGTGGCGTAAAGCCACTCCAGCCATCCTTACCGGCTAGCGGCGGATCCAGGTGTCCCGCAGCAGGTGCACCTCGTTGGGCAACACGCCAACGCCTTCCACGTTGGCCCGCAGGCCGGTCACCTGCTTGAACACGAAGAGCGGGACCCATGGGGCGTCCTCCAGGACGATCTTTTGAAGCTCCGTGTAGATACGGAGCCGGTTCCTGGTGTCGGTCTCGCGCCGCCCCGCCTCGATCAGCGCATCCACCCGCGCGTTCCGGTAAAACATGGTATTCCAGGACACCGGCGGCGCCGCGTCCGACTTGAAGACGATGTCCAGTATCGAGGCGGCGTCCGCGGTCCCCGACTCCCACCCCAGCAAATACATCGGTGTCTCGTTGCTGGCGAGCGGGCGGCGCAGCAGTTGCAGGTAGCTCGCCCAGTCGATCACGCGGACCTGCGCCCGCACGCCCACGGCCTGGAACTGCCCCTGCACGGCCACCGCGGTCTCCCGGTCCATGAAGTACCGGCCCTGGGGCGTCCACAGCGTGGTGTCGAGACCGCCGGCGAACCCGGCCTCGGCGAGGAGCTGCTTCGCCTTCTCCGGGTTATAGCTGTACATGTCGATCTCCGCGTACCCCCAGGTCGCGGGCGCGAGGACAGACTTGGCCGGGGAGCCGATGCCGCGCAGCACGCCTTTCACGATGGCGTCGCGGTTCACCGCGTAGTTCAGCGCCTGCCGGAGCTTGGTGTTGTTAAACGGTGGCCGCTGGACGTTGAAGCCGATGTGGGCAACCCTCGTGCTGGCGTCCAGGCGGATGCGCACCCGACGTTCCCGCTGGAGCCGTTCCGCGTCGGCGCCCGGTACGTTGACGATGACGTGGGCCTCTCCTGCCTCCAGCATTGCCACGCGCGTGGCGTCCTCCCGCACCGTGCGGAAGACGATCTTGTCGAAGTGCCTGGGTCCACCCCAGTAGTCGTCGAAGCGCGCCACAGTGACGCTTTCCTCCGGCACGCGGGACTCGAACCTGTAGGCGCCGGTGCCGACCGGGTTCCACCCGACGTCCTTGCCGTAGCGGCGGATCGCCGCAGGGCTGATCATCGAGGAGGAGTCCATGGCCAGATGCCGCAGCGCCGGCCCGAAGGGGAACTCCGTCACGATCCGCACGGTGTAGTCGTCCTGGACCTCCACCGCGCGGATCCACAAGACTTCCGTACGCCGGGGCAGCCCTTGAGCAGGATCCATGAGCCGGTCCAGCGTCGCCTTCACAGCCGCGGCGTTGAAGGGCGTTCCGTCGTGGAACTTGACGTTGCGCCGCAGGTTGAACGTCCAGATTCTCTTGTCCGGCGATAGCGTCCACGACGTGGCCAGCAGCGGCTGGACGGTGCCATCCTCGGCCATCCAGACCAGGGACTCGTAAATGACCTTCCGGATCGTCTGGACGACCGACCCGGCGCCGATCCCGGGTTCCGTGGTCACCACCGGGACGCCCAGGGCAAACACCAGCGTGCCGCCGCGCTGAGGCTGCCCGGGGGCGGCGCGGGTGGATGTGGCGCCGCCCAACAGCGCGAGCGCCAACCCCACGACGAGCAGCACGAACAGTGTGTGTGGCCTCCGCATTGTCCTCCTCCTCCTCTTCCGAGCTATGGCTTCCTCACACAGCGCCTTCCACGCCGAAGTCTTCGCGCCAACGCGCCATCTCTCGCGTCCGGCACTTCCACCATATGCGCTCAAGGGCCGTAACCACTTCGGCCCCATCGCCCGTCACCAGCACCTCGTCTTCGATGCGGCAGCCGCCCACCGGAGTCCGGTACAGCCCTGGTTCAATGGTGAGGATCATGCCTTCCGCCAGCGGCGTGGGGTCGCCGAGCGCCAGCACGGGTGGCTCGTCCGAGCTGACCCCGATGCCGTGCCCCACGTACGTCGCGGGCCCACCGTATTCTAGCGTAAAGTTCCTGGCAAACCCACCCCGCTCGGCGACGCGCCCGGCCACGTCGCCCAGGCTGTACGCGGGGATCCCGGGCCGGATCGCGGCGATGGTCGTCTCCAGCATCTCCAGGGTGACTCCCAGCAACCGGCGCTGCTCGGGGCTGGCCCGGCCCACTACCGTCGAGCGGCAGATGTCGATGGAGTAGCCGTCGAAGGAGCCGTTGATCTCCATGTGCAGCATGTCCCCCGCCTCCAGGGTGCGCGAGGAGACCACGGGATAGTAGATGGGATCCGCCGACCGCTCCACGCCGCTCTGGCAGGTGATCCGCCCGCCGGCCACACCCGCTCTCGTCAGCCCCTCCACGACGAACTTCTGAATGTCCTGCTCGGTGATCCCCGGCCTGATGATCTCCCGCACCTGCTCCCCCACCCGGTCCGCGATGGCCGATCCCCGCCGCAGGCACTCCAGCTC
>JACQTN010000423.1 GCA_016210785.1 Armatimonadota bacterium | reverse complement strand
TCGCGACCCGCGCGTCCGGCGAATCTCCCTGAGAGGATCTGCCCCTTCATGCCTCGTCTCGTCCGCACGAAGATCGAGTTCGAAGGGCGCATCGAAGAGCGGGACATCGTCATCGAGGGTGACGACATCCCTGCGTGGGGCGCCGATGCGTCCCTGGAACTGGTCGGTCGCCCGGTGCCGCGGGTGGACGGCCGCGAGCGCGCCGGGGGGACCGCGACCTACACCCACGATGTCGTCCTGCCGGGGATGCTCCACGGTGCCATCCTCCGCTGCCCCCACGCCCACGCCCGCATCCGTGCCATCGATACCTCTCGCGCCGAGTCGCTGCCCGGTGTCCGCGCGGTGCTCAGCGGCGCCAACGCTCCGACGATAAAGTGGTACCAGGGCAGAAGTTTCCTCTTCGACAGTGATCTGCGCTTCCCGGGCGACGAGGTCGCCGCCGTGGCTGCGGACAGCGCAGCCGTCGCCGGGGAAGCGCTGAACCTGATCGAGGTGGACTACGAGGTCCTGCCGGCACTGCTGGATCCGGAGGAGGCCCTGAAGCCCGGCGCGATCCAGGTGTTTCCCACCGGGAACCTGATCGAGGGTGGGCCGGACCTCTACGCGCGGGGCAACGTGGAGGCCGGGTTCGCGCAGGCCGACGTGGTCGTGGAAGGCACCTTCCGCACCCAGGGGGTCGTGCACCACTCCCTGGAGACGCACGGCTCGGTGGCGGCGTGGGGAGGCGACGGCCTGACCATCTGGGACTCCACGCAGCACATCTTCGGCGTGCGCCGGCAGGTGGCCCAGTGCCTGGGCGTGCCCCTGGACCGGGTGCGCGTCATCAGCCACTTCATGGGCGGTGGCTTCGGCAGCAAGAACCGCGCCGGCAAGTACACGGTGATCGCCGCGCTGCTGGCCCGTGCTACCGGCCGCCCGGTGCGCGTCGTTCTCTCCCGCCACGAGGAGAGCGTGGCCACGGGCCTGCGGCCGGCCAGCGTGCAGCGCCTGCGCATCGGTGCCCGGCGCGACGGGACGCTGGTGGCGATCGACCTGTGGGGGGTGAGCAATGGCGGCGCGTATCGCGACATGCGCACGCCGCTCGGCGGTCCGGCGAAGGAGCTCTTCCGCTGCCCCAATGTCCGCACCGAAGTCTACACGGTGTACACCCACACCGGTACCGCGGCCGCGTTCCGCGCCCCCGGCTTCACCGAGGGGACCTTTGCGCTGGAGAGCCTTCTCGACGCGCTGGCGGAGAAGCTGAACGTCGATCCCCTGGAACTCCGCGTCCGCAACCACGTGGGCCACGATCAGGTGCTCAACCGCCAGTACACGGCCAAGCACCTGCTGGAGTGCTACCGGGCCGGGGCCGCCGCCATGGGATGGGAGCGCCGCAAGAGCCTGCCCGGCACGGGGACGAGGCGGCGCGGGCTCGGCATGGCGAGCCAGATCTGGGGAGGAGGCGGCGGGCCACCGGCTTACGCGCGCGTCCGCCTCAACGCCGACGGCACGGCGGAGGTGGTGGCGGGTACGCAGGACATCGGCACCGGCGCCAGGACGGCGCTGGCGCAGATCGCGGCGGAGGCGCTGGGCCTGCCGCTGGACCGGGTCACCTTCCATCTCGGCGATACGGAGTACCCGTACGCGCCGCTCAGCGCCGGCAGCCAGACGATCGCCTCCGTGGGCCCGGCAGTGCGCATGGCCGCCACGGAGGCCAGGCACCACCTGCTGGAGGTGGCGGGGACGATGCTGGAGGCGCTCCCCGAAGACCTGACCATTACCAACGGCCGCATCCACGTGCGCGGCGTCCCCGAGCGCAGCGTGGCCGTGGCAGAGGTGACGGGCAAGCTCAACAACTTCACCATCGAGGGGCGCGGCTTCCGCGCGCCCAACCCGGACGGGGCCACCATCCGCACCTTCGGCGCCCAGTTCGCGGAGGTGGAGGTCGACGTGGAGACGGGTGAAGTGCGCGTGCTCCGCGTCGTCGCCGTGCACGATGTCGGGCGCATCATCAACCCCCAGCAGTACGCCAGCCAGATCCAGGGCGGGATCATCCAGGGCCTGGGCCTGGCGCTGCTGGAGGACCAGGTCGTCGATCCGGAGACGGGCGCCGTGCTCACGCTGGGGTTCGACACCTACGCGCTGCCCAAGATGGAGCAGATCCCTGCCATCGATGTGCTCACGCTGGACGCGGTGGATGCGGCGGCAAACAACCTGGGGGCAAAGGGGGCGGGGGAACCGCCGATCATCCCGACGGCGGCGGCGATCGCCAACGCGGTGAGCCACGCCGTGGGGGCGCGCGTGACCGCGTTACCTCTGACACCACCGCGCGTTCTGGCGGCGCTGGGCGAAGCGCGATCTTCGGGGCGTGGTCTCGGGAGCGGGGCCGGGGCGCCATAGGGTACGTCTGACCCCTCTCCCGCCCGGGGAGAGGGTAGGGTGAGGGGGGAGTCGGCGACCGCGATGCGCGCTTTGCCCGACCGCGCTCTTAGCTGGCCGCGACCTTGACCTTTATCGCCTTGGGGCCGCGCGGGTCATCCTCCACGTCAAACTCCACGCGCTGGCCCTGCTCGAGCTGCCGGTACCCTTCGCCCACGATGGCGCTGTAGTGGACGAAGTAGTCGCGGCCGTCGTCCCCGGCCACGAACCCGAAGCCCTTCTGCGCGTTGAACCACTTCACCCGCCCGGTGGCCATGGTTCCCTCCCTCCAAAAGCCAAGGCGGAGTCCTGGCCCCGGGCGCGGGGTGTCGTTCCCTGGACTCCGCCTTTTGTCTTGGCCATCGCCAGACGCCGATGCGCTTCGGCGCCTTCCGGAAGATTTCCTTCCCTGCGCGGCTTCCCGCTACTGGCGGATCCGCCGCAGCCCCCACCACACCAGGCGCAGGCCGAGGGCGAGCGAGACGAAGACGGGGAGGCTTATCGACTTGAGCTGGTAGCCGAACGCCAGCGCGCTGAGCGCGACCACCGCCAGCCAGTACCCCAGTTCCCAGGCGTACTCCGAGGTGTCGGGGGTGTTGCCGATGTAGGCTATGAACATCTGCACCGCCGCGTAGGCAAAGATGACGAGACTCAACCCCAGCACGATCATCGACCATTCCATGCCGCGAGGAGCCTCCGTCCACGCGGGCAGGATTCCTGCCCTGCCTGGTTCCACTTTACACCTGCCCGGCCCCGGCGTACAGTGGGGGGGTGACGGACACGTTCTCGCCGGTCCTGGCTGTCGGCGTCGGCATCCACTTGGCCGTGACGCTCTTCCTGCTCGCCCGGTATCTGGAGGGGCGGGAGCGGCCGCTGGCCTGGTGGACGGTCGCCTACTTCCTCTTTACTGCCCACGTGGGCATGGAGATGGCGCTGGGGGTCACCTCCGCGTCGTGGCCCACGCTGCTGCGCCACGCCACGTTCATGCTGGCGGCCTGGGCCATGATCCGGAGCTTCGGGCGCTTCGTGGGGGTGGGGGTCGCCAGCCTGTTCGCCCTGCTGCTGGCGGCCTGGCTGCTGCCCCGGTCCTGGGTCGCCGCCGCGGTCCCGCCGTCGCTGGTTGGGGGCGTTGGATTCGTCGCCACCGCCTTCCTGTTCCGCAAGGCGGAGGGGGGCCTCCACGAGTCGTCCGACTACCTGCTGTTCTGGGGTCTGGTGCTGACCGGCCTGCACGCGTTCGACTACCCCTTCATCCGGCTGCACCCGCAGTGGGCCATCCTCGGCATGTGGGTCAGCGGCGTCTTCACCATGGCGTTTGGGCTGGGAATCGCTCTCCGGGCCTGGGGGAGAGCACGGGAACTGGCCGCGGTCAGCGCCGTGGCGGAGGGGCTCAACCGGTCGTTCGACATGGAGAGCGCGCTGCGCACCTCCCTGCGGGAGGTCGTCGGGCGGCTGGGCCTGCGGGGGGGCTGGGTGTTCCTCGCCACGCCGGAGGGCGGGGCCAGGCTGGCGGCCGCTCACTTCCCGCCCGACGGGATCGTGGTGACTCGGCCCGAAAGCGCCGCCGCCGAGTGCCGCTGCCTGGAGTGGATGAGGCAGGGCCACCCGGGCGACACGGTCAGGGTGATGGAGTGCGAACAGGGCGGGCCCCTGGGGGTGGGGCCGACCCGGCACGTGACGGTCGCGCTGCGGGTGGCGGACGGAGTGGTGGGGGTCATGAACCTGCTGCTGCCGGATCGGCGGGTGCTCACGTCCCGGGAGATGCAGATCCTCTCCGCGTTGGGCAACCAGATCGGCCTGGCCGTGGAGCGGGCCCGCCTCTACGAGGAGGCCAAGGTCAGGGAGGCCCTGCGCGGCGACCTGCTCAAGAAGCTCATCTCTGCGCAGGAGGACGAGCGGCGCCGCATCGCCCGCGAGTTGCACGACGAGGCCGGGCAGGCTCTCACCGCGTTGATTCTCAATCTGGAGATGGCGGAGCGGGCGGCGCAGGGTGAGGAGCAGCTCCGTCTGCAACGGCTGCGCACCATCGCCGAGCAGACCCTGAGCGAGATCCGCAAGCTCATCTACGACCTCCGCCCGACAATCCTCGACGACCTGGGCCTGCCGGCGGCGATCCGCTGGTACGTCAAGGAAAGCGTGGAGCGCCAAGGGGTGCAGGTGGCGGTGCACCTGTCGGGGCTCGAGCGGCGCCTGCCGGGGCACATGGAGACCGCGGTCTTCCGCATCATCCAGGAGGCGCTCACCAACGTGGTGAAGCACGCGGGCGCGACCCGCGCCACGGTGCGCGTGGACGCCTCGGCTGGCCAGATTACCCTCGCCGTGGAGGACAACGGGCGGGGGTTCCAGGCGGCGGTCACCCGCACGGCGTCCGTGGACGGCGGCATGGGGCTGATCGGCATGCGGGAGCGCGCCGAGTTGCTGGGTGGCCAGTGGCACGTGCGCTCCGCGCCGGGACAGGGGACCGCGGTGACGGTGAAGATTCCCCTGCCGGCCGCCGCGCCGGCGTAGCACCCTTCAGGGCGAGCCCACATCTGGCGCGAGCGACTGCGGCCGAGCGGGGCACCCATCTTGGCGAGCCAGAGAAGAGCGATGCCATGTCTGAGCCCGAAGGGCAAGTTTGGCATCGCAACCACAGGAAGCGAGCCATAGATGGGTCCGCGAGGTCGCCCGGAGCGAAGCCGGATGTGGGCGAGCCCCTCCTTTACGCGCACGCACCCGGTGTGGTAGGCTAATCGTGGTCTGCTCTCAGGCGCTCCCCAGGGCTCCGGGGCCCCCGCGAAATGCGCGGCATTTCGGGGGGTGGAGCAGCGGAGGTGTGTGGTGGCGAGGGGGAAGATCAAGCGCATTTTTGCTGAGCGGGGGTACGGGTTTATCCGGCTGGAAGACAACAGCGAGGTCTTCTTCCACCGCTCCTCCGTCAAGGACACGGCCTTCGAGAGTCTCGCCGAGGGTCAGGAGGTCGAAGTGCAGGTTCAGTCTGCGGCCCGCGGTCCCCGCGCCTCCGAGGTCAAGCCGGTCCAGGAGCAGTCCCGCACCTGACCCGTCCTCCGCGTGCCCGATCTGCCCGTGCTGAGAGGTCCGCTCCGCCCCGCGTGCCCGCGTTTCGCGCGCCGGGTCCTCGCGCCCCTTGTTCTTGACGCTGCGAGAAGCCGGGTGCTAGCATGTGGATAATGTCCAGATGGAGGCCATGATGAGTCAGGACGCGCGTCCCGCGACGTATCCCATCGAAGTGTTCCAACAGACCTCTGCCACGCTGCGCCAGGTCCTGTACGAGATCAAGAAGGTGATCGTCGGGCAGGACCTGATGATCGAGCGGATTCTGGTGGCCCTGCTGGCGCGGGGCCACATCCTCATCGAGGGGGTGCCGGGCCTGGCCAAGACGCTGGCCATCAAGACCACCGCCCGCGTCATCAACTGCGAGTTCAAGCGTATCCAGTTCACCCCCGACCTGGTGCCCGCCGACCTGGTGGGCACCCGCATCTACAACCAGCAGACCTCCACCTTCGAGACCGATCTGGGGCCGCTGTTTGCCAACCTGATCCTGGCGGACGAGATCAACCGCGCCCCGGCCAAGGTCCAGTCGGCGCTGCTGGAGGCCATGCAGGAGCGCCAGGTGACCATCGGCAAGCAGACCTTCCGCCTCCCCGATCCCTTCCTGGTCATGGCCACCCAGAACCCGATCGAGACGGAGGGCACGTATCCGCTGCCCGAGGCGCAGGTGGACCGCTTCATGATGAAGGTCCTCGTCTCGTATCCGTCGGAGATGGACGAGTTCGTCGTCGTGGAGCGCATGACCGTGGAAC
>JACQTN010000399.1 GCA_016210785.1 Armatimonadota bacterium | reverse complement strand
GGGTTGTCGCACTGCATGCACGGGCGCGGCAGCCAGTAAGGACCGCCGGCGCTGTCAAACATGGAGTAGACCTTGATCCACTCCTGCCCTTTGGGGACGAAGTGGCCCTCGGTGCACGCGGTGGTGCACCGCCCGCACCCGTCGCACCTGGCCAGGTCGATGACCATGACCCATCGCCGCTTCTTCGTGGCGGCGGAAGCGGGGGCCGCGGCGGAGGTGGTAGACGCGGCGGCTGTCCTGTTATGAAGCGCACCGACCGCCTGGACCGTAGATGTCGGGGAGTGGCCGGCCGGCGTGCGTGGACCGGGGGTGCGGCCGAGGTGGGTCAGGAAGCGTTCGCCCAGGCTCGGGAGACCGAGGGCGGCTGTCGCACCGGCCAGAAGTCTCAGAAATCCACGCCGCGAGATCTGCATCGCCGGCCGATCTCCAGTCCGTGCAGTGCGTCTTAGGCCGTGCGCCTTCAAAGTACGCTCCCATGATCTCCGTGTATATGCGCAAAAGGACCCGGTGGCCCATGGCACAAACGGGCCATGCCGCACCGGGATCGCCATGGAAGACGAGGTCGGGGCGTAGGGCGTTCAGCCCCGCGAAGAAGGCTCTTGGGGGGGAGACCCTTCGACAGCCTCAGGGCAGGCGTCGGGCTGAAGCCCGACGCTACTCGATGGACGTGGGGCGAGCCAGGCCCGCACGGACGGCGAAGGCCGCGGCCTGGGCCCGGTTGTGCAGGTGCAGTTTCTCCAGGATGTTCCGCAGGTGGTTGCGCACGGTGTGCTCGCTGAGGTGGAGCGCGGCGGCGATCTGCTTGTTGCTGGCGCCCTGCGCCACGAGTCCCAGGACGTCCTGTTCCCGGGGGGTAATCAGGGTGGCGTCGCAGGGATCGGCGGCGTCCTGCGCCATGCGGGAGAACTCCCGGATCAGGGTGCCGGCGACCACGGGGGAGATGGGTGCTTCCCCGTGCGCGGCGGCGCGCACCATGGCGTACAGATCCCGCGGCGCGATCTTCTTGAGCAGGTAGCCCTGGGCCCCGGCTTTGATGGCCTCGAAGAGCTTCTGCTCCTCTTCGGAGACCGTGAGCATGACGACCTTGACGTAAGGCATCCGGGCCTTGATGCGACGCGTAGCTTCGATGCCGTCGCACCGGGGCATGTACACGTCCATGAGGATGACGTCGGGCATCGTCTCCGCCGCCCGCTCCACGGCCTCGAGCCCGTCACCCACCTCTCCCACGACGTCAAAGTCGGGCTGCCGGGCCAGCATTCCGGCGAGTCCTCTCCGGAAGAGATCGTGATCGTCGACCAGCAGGACCTTGATGACGTCCACGGCCGTCCTCCCGCTCACGCGCCCGCCGGGAGATGGACGATGACCTTCGTCCCCCGTCCCGGCGCGGCGTCGATCTCCACGCCACCCCCGAGACTCTCCGCCCGCTCGCGCATGGTCTGCAGCCCGAAGGACCTGACGCCCTCCCCCACCGCCCGCGCCGGGTCGAATCCGATGCCGTTGTCCTCGATGGTCACGCGGGCGCCGGACGCCTCCTTCTCGAACCGCACGCGCACACGGTTGGCCTTCGCGTGGCGGCGGACATTGGCCAGCGCTTCCTGGATGATGCGCACCAGTTGGACCTCGGCCTCAGGCGAGAAGTGGGTGGACTGCTCCCCATCTACCGCCAGGTCCACGGCCACGCCGGTCTGCTCGCTGAAGTCGTGCAGGTACTCGGTGACGGCGGGCAGGAAGCCGATCCCGCGGGCGACCATGGTCCGCAGGCCGAAGATGGACCGGCGGACCTCCTCGTAGGCGTCGGAGGTGGCCAGGGTCAACTGACGCACCTCATCGCCGAGACCATCTCGCTGGCCGCTGGCCAGCATCTCCTCGATGGTGCCGACCTTGCCGTGGAGGAAACCGAGGGTCTGGGCCAGGCCGTCGTGCATCTCCCGCGCGATGCGGTGACGTTCCTCCACCACGGCCATCGCCTGCAGTTGATCCTGGAGCCGGGCCTTCTCCTCCAGGAGATGGCTCAACCGCGCGCGCATCGCGTCGAAGCTGCTGGCCAGCGTGCCGATTTCGTCCGCACGATCTACCCGGATGCACGTCGCCAGATCCCCGGCGGCGATGCGCTCGGAGGCGCGCGTCAGCGCCAGGATCGGGGCGGTGACCGCCCCCGTGTCCAGCCAGGCGAACAGCAGGGCCAGGCACAGGACGGCCACGCCGAAGGCCAGCATCCGGTTGCGGAGGCGCCGGACGTGGGCAAAGGTCTCCGCCTCGGTCTGCCCCAGGGCCACACCCCAGGCCGACCTCTGGAGAGGCGCAAACGCCATGATGTGCGTCTCCGCCTCTCTGCCCTCCTCAACCTCGGCGGCCGGCCCCACCGCGGTCCGGCGCTCCTTGATGAGGGTAGCAAAGAAGTCGGGGTGCTCGTTCTTCGTGTACAGTTCGCGTGCTTCGGTGCTGAACAGCACGATACCCTCGCTGTCGACAATGGCAGCGTGCCCCGTCGTGCCCAACCGCACGTTCATCACGAACTGCTTGAAGACGCTGTCCTTGTTCAGGTCGATGACCGCGCAGATCAGGCCCTTGACCGCTCCATCCCCAGCCCCCAGGGGGAAGGAGAGGATGACGACGGGCGTCCCGCTCGGAGTCCGGACAAAACCCGAGACCGCTGGCTGGCCGGTGCTGAGGGCCTGTCGCACCGAGGGGAGCGCGATGTGGCTGGCTCCGACCTCGACAGATCCAGGCGGCTCCTCTCCGACGACCCGGCCGGTGGCGTCTAGCACGACCAGGCCGTGAAAGAAGAAACCCAGGAGCTGGGACAGGCTCCGTAGACTCCGGCTCATGCGGGCCGGATCCACTGCGGGCCAGTCCGCGTCCACCCGAGAAGCCACCCAGCCCAGCACCATGAGCGCCTCGGCAAGCTCCTCGTCTACGTGGCCGGCCAGGGAGCGGGCCATCAGGAGCCGTTCGTCGAGGACCTGCCGGGTGTTGAGGTCGAGGAGGTTCATGCCGATGATGCCCAGCGGCAAGATGGTCAGCAGCATGCCGAGGGCCACCAGGACCATGATGCGCCGGCGCAACCCAAGCCTCTGCACCCACCGCACGGTGCCGGGACCACCTCTCTCGGGAGGATGACTGGTGCGCAGCGGCCAGTGTTACCCGCAACGTAACCGGGAGGGGGCCGGATGTCCATCGGCCCGCGATCCGATATTGCCCCAGGGTCGGGGCCCGTGTGAAAACCTCCGCGGAGAACCGGAGGCGGGCATCGGCTACGCACGCGCGATGCCCGGCCGCGCCTCAGCGCCCGTGCGCGCACGACGTGCCTCGTGCCGCCACACCACCGCCGCGGCTAGAAGGAGTTGTCCGTGCCGCACCGAACTGCTGCGCACGCCGCCCACTGCCTCGCCGACCATGAGATCCCGGACCGGAAGCTGGCTGGAAGGCGCACGGGATGCGCTCCCTGTCGCCGGCGTCTACGCGGCCTCGGGAGTGGCGCTCGGCGTGCTGGCACGCCAGGCATCCCTGGGGCCCGCCGAGGTCGGCGCCATGTCCCTGCTGGTCTACGCCGGCTCCACCCAGTTCACGGCCGTGGGGCTGCTCATCGCGGGAGCGCCCCACGCCACCATCGTCGCCACCACCCTGCTGCTGTCCCTGCGAAGCCTGACCTACGGCGCGGCGCTGGCGCCCTACCTCAGCACCGCCGGCGGGTGGCACCGGCTCCTGCTGGCGTTCGGTCTGACGGACGAGGCGTTTGCGCTGGCGGTGCGTCGGTTCCGCGCGCGCGGCGCGGACCTGGCGTACATGGCCGGCGCCGTGGGCACGGCGTCCCCGGCGTGGGACCACTCCCCCGCGCGGGCCGCGGCGGCCGGCGGCGCCGTCCCAAGCCCGGAGC
>JACQTN010000411.1 GCA_016210785.1 Armatimonadota bacterium | reverse complement strand
CTTCTCAGAGGTGCACTGGACCAAGAGGAGGACGCTCGCCTCGCTCTCCTGGCCGGCAAGCGCGAGCAGACGTTTGACCGCAGCCAGGCATTGACCCATGAGGAGGTCTGGGGCCAGAAACGCCGGGCGGCGAAGTGACGTACACCCTGGCATACCACCCCGCCGTACGCGTGGACGATCTTCCCCGGATTCCCGGCAATCTTCGCGGGCGCATCGAGCAGGCGATCGTTACGCGGTTGGCGGAAGAACCCGAGCGCTACGGAAGCCCGCTCCGGGGAACGCTCAGGGGTTACTGGAAACTGCGGGTAGGGGACTATCGGGTGGCGTACCGGATCGCCGGCCGGGAGGTCTGGATTTATGCCGTTGTGCACCGGCGAGTAGTCTACGGAATCGTCGAAGCACGTGCATCTCCCTAGTTTTGCCGTCAGAAGGTGCTCTCGACCTTCGCCTCCCCCTCCGCGGTCAGCGTAAGCGTGACAGTGTCGCTGCGGGTGAGCGGCGCGGCATGGCCCGTGGCGCGAATCACCACCCGGTCCTCCGTCGCCTCCGCCACCTCGTAGACCCACCGCGACCCCGCCGGCGGCTTGAAGCCCATGGCGTCCAGGTTGTCGGCGAACTTCCCGTTCCGCTGATAGTAGGACCACTGCAGCGCCTTGAGCTCGCTGATCGTGGCAAGCGCCTCCGCGCCGTAGGCTTGCTTGCGGCTCCCCAGGTAGCGGGGCACCACCAGCCCCACCAGCAGGCCGATGATCGCCAGCACCACCATGATCTCGATCAGCGTGAATCCCGCCGGGCTTCGCACCGCCGCGCCAATCCAACCCGCGACAACCCGTGACACGCGGGGCCGCTCCGCGCGACGTGGTCTCGCGCCCTTCCATCCCTCGCGCATCAGCCACGCACCCATGGTTACCGCACCACCCGGACGAGATCGAACAGCGGGAGGTACATGCTGATCACCACGAACCCCACGATGACCGCCATGGCGATGATGAGCGCGGGCTCCAGCGTCGTAGCCATGGCGTTCACCGCGTACTCCACCTCCACGTCCTGAAAGTCGGCGATCCGGTCCAGCATGGTGTCCACGCTGCCCGCTTCCTCCCCGACGCTCACCATCTCCCCGGCGAGCCCGGGGAAGACCGGATGGCGGGCCAGCAGCTCGCCCAGCCGGCCGCCCGCCTGCACGCCTTCCCGGATTTCCAGGACCGCGCGCGACACGTCCGCGTTGCCCGCTGTCTGCGCCGCGATGTCCAGGGCGCGCAGCAGGGGCACGCCGCCCGCGAGCATCGTGGCCAGGCTGCGGCACACGCGGGAGGTGAGCACCTGCTGGGTGAACTGCCCGACGACGGGGAGCGTGAGGACCAGGTGATCCCTGACCTCCGTGCCCCGGGGCGTGCGCAGCAGCCCAGCGATTCCAGTGACGAGGAGTGCGGCACCCGCCAGGATCGACCCCCAATACGCGTGCACCGCCGCCGCAACGCGGATGAGCAGGCGCGTCTGAGCGGGCAGCGGCGCCTGCAGCCCCTCGAAGATCGCCGTCAGGGTGGGCACCACGTACGCCATCAGGAAGACGACCGCCGCCACGCAGACCGCGGCCACGATGGCCGGGTAGATGGCCGCGCCGCGCAGGCGCTGCCGGAGGGCGTGCTCTTTCTCAAAGTGCGCGGCCAGCCGAGGCAGCAGCACGTCCAGCGCGCCGGCGGCCTCGCCGGTCCGGATGGTGTGGACCACCAGGCCGGAGAAGTAGCGGGGATGGCGCGCCAGCGCTGCCGAAAGCGCGTGTCCCTCCTGCACCTCGGTGCGGACCTGGCCCACCGCGCGGCGCAGGCCCGGGTGGGTGAACCGTGCTTCAATGACCGCCAGGCTCCGGGCCAGCGGCACGCCCGCGGCCAGCAGCGTGGCCAGTTGCCGGAACAGGCGGGCGAGATCCCGGCTGGTGGCGCCGCGCACGCCCTCCCGCCACCGGGCCACCAGCGACTCGCCGCCGACCTCCCGCACGTCGAGTGCCAGCATCCCGCGGGTGTGCAGCCGCTCCACCAGATCGCGCGGGTTCTCCGCCGTCTCTGTCCCCGCGACGGCCTTCCCCTCGGCGTCGATGGCGCGGTAGGCGTAGCTGGCCATCGCCTCACTCCTCCTCGGAGACGACGCGCAGCACCTCTTCGATGGAGGTGACCCCGGACGCGGCCTTGGCGAGCCCGTCCGCCAGCATGGTGGTCATGCCCTGCTCCAGCGCGTGCTGGCGAATCGCGCCGGACGGCGTGCGCTGCATGATCAGCGTGCGGGTGGCCTCGGTGACCACCAGCAGCTCGAAGACGCCGGTGCGGCCGCGGTAGCCGGTCTGCCGGCAGTGCTCGCACCCCTTGGGCCGAAAGAACTGCGCGCCCGCGCCCAGCAAGGGCTGCAGCCCCAGCCGTTCGACCACGTCGGCCGGAGGCGCGTACAGCACCCGGCACCGGGGACACAGCGTCCGCACCAGGCGCTGGGCCAGCACGCCGATCAGCGAGGAGGCGATCAGGAACGGCTCGGCGCCCATGTCGATCAGGCGCGCGATCGCCGACGGCGCGTCGGTGGTGTGGAGGGTGCTGAGCACCAGGTGTCCCGTGAGGGCGGCGTGGATCGCCACCTCCGCGGTCTCGTGGTCCCTGATCTCGCCCACCATGACCACGTCCGGATCCTGCCGCAAGAAGTGCCGCAGCGCGCGGGCGAAGGTGAGGCCGGCCCGCACGTTCACCTCCACCTGGTTGAGCCGGCGGATGCGGTACTCGACCGGGTCCTCGATGGTGAGGATGTTCTTCTCGGGCGTGTTGATGGTGGCCAGGACGCTGGCCAGCGTGGTGCTCTTGCCGCTCCCGGTGGGACCGGTGACGAGGATCATGCCCTGCGGGCTGCGGACCAGCGGCAGGAACCGGTCCATGGTGCCGGGCGAGATCCCCAATGCGTCCAGCGCCAGGAACCCGCCCAGCTTGTCCAGGATGCGCAGCCCCACCTTCTCGCCCCAGATGGTCGGCATCGTGGAGACCCGGAAGTCGTACTCTTTCCGGTCGACGGTCAGGCGGAACCGTCCATCCTGGGGAAGGCGTCGCTCGCCGATATCCACGTTGGCCATGATCTTGATGCGGGAGAGCAGGGCGGCGTGGATTTGCTTGGGCGGCGTCATCACATCGTGGAGCACGCCGTCAACGCGGTACCGGACCACCAGGGTGTCGTCCAGGGGTTCGATGTGGATATCGCTGGCGCCATGCCGTACGGCCTCCGTGATGATCGTGTGCACGAGTTTGACGATGGGCGCATCGGCCGCCGCGGGCACGGCCGTCTCCGCCGCCCCCGCCAGCGCGTCGCCGTCCAGCCCCAGGTCGCGGACGGCCCGGTTGACCGTCTCGGGCAGCCCCTGATGCCTGGCCAGGGCGTTGAGGATCTTGGCCGGCGACGCCACGGCGATGCGCACGTCCAGGTGCGTCATCAGCCGGATCTCGTCCACCGCCAGCAGGTTGAGCGGGTCGGCCATGGCCACGACCAGGTAGCCGGGACCCGTGCTCACCGGGATGAGCATGTGCCGCCGGCAGAGATGCGCCGGCACCATCGCCAGCGCCCTGCCGTCGACGGCCGTGGCGGCGAGATCGAGGTAGGGATGGTGGTAGGCCTCGGCGATCGCCCGGGCGATGTCCTCCTGGGTGGCCGTCCCCACGCGGGCCAGCACCTCGATGGGCGACTCGCCGTGCTGCTCGAGCAGCCGCCGCCCCTGCCGGATCTGCTCCGGGGTGAGCAGGCCCTGCT
>JACQTN010000398.1 GCA_016210785.1 Armatimonadota bacterium | reverse complement strand
GCCTTCGAGCGCGTGGATCAGGCCATCGCTCACTGGTGTGACCATGCCCAAATTGCGGCCTGAGAAACTTGACTCATTCGTCAACAAAACGGCCAGATAAGCTGCCTAGCGGGCAAGCCACACGTTGTAGAAGAACTGCTGGTTCATGCCCGCGTAGCCCTTCACGTGCTTGCGCTGGATGAGCAACGTGAAGTAATCACCGATCTTGACCGTCGGCACCTCTGTCCAGTAGTATCGCTGGAGCTCGGTCCACAGTTGCATCCGGCGCTGGGGGTTGAGCTCGCGCTTGAGGCCCTCCACCATCTGGTCCTTGCGCGGGTCGCACCACAGCGCGCCCCAATTGCAGTCGAAGATCAGGTGCTGCGTGGGGTCGGGCTGGATGGAGAACCCGGTCTGGAAGATATCCCAGACCTGGGGATTGCGCCGGCGGCTGAGCAACGTGGCCCACTCCAGCTGCTGCAGGTCGATAGTGAACCCTCCGCGCTCGAGCTGCGCCTTGGCCACCACGGCGATGTCCAGCGTGCGCTCCTTGGTGGTCATCCAGCGCACGGGCTGGTTGCGGTACCCGGCCTCCTGCAGCAGGCGGCGCGCCCGCTCGGGGCTCCTCTGGTTGTAGGACTCCTTGCCCGCGTCGGTCCACCACGCGGTCTCCTTGGGCATGATGCTGGGATCGATCCGGTAGAAGGTGGAGTCGCCGTAAGCGGCCTTCATGATGGCCTCCATGTCCAGGGCGGCGACGAAGGCCTGCCGGATCCGCCGGTCGGTGAACAACCCCGCCTTGTTGTTGAACGCGATATCCGTGGAGCCCTGGAACTGGATCACCGGCTCGATCTGCGGGTGGTTGCGGAGCCGGCGGTAGTCGTCCTGTGGAATCGCCACGGCGAAGTCGTAGTCGCCCGCCTCCACGCCCGCCACCCGCACCGACGCCTCCGGCACCGTGGAGAAGATGATCTCGTCGACCCACGCGGTCTTGCCGCCGCCGTACCCGCTGGGGTTCTCGTTGCGCTTACGGTAGACGGCCCACCGCTGCAGCTTCACGTACCGGTCGGGCCGGCGCTCCACGAACTTGTAGGGCCCGGTCCCCAGCGGATGGGTCATGACGCCGTCGTTGCCAATCCGATCGATCTCGGTCTTGGGGTGGATCGCCGCGAACTGGTAGGAGAAGGCCAGCGAGGCCAGGACCAGCGGGCCGATGGGCTCGCTGAGGGTCATCTCGATGGCGTAATTGCCCTTGGGCTCCAGGGCGGTGATGAACTTGGCCAGACCGCGGCCCGGCGTGGAGATGGCCAGCCACCGCTTCAGGGAGGCCACCACGTAGGAGCTCTTCATTTCAGAGCCGTTGTGGAAAATGACGCCGCGGCGCAGGGTGATCTCGTACCGCTTGCCGTCCTCGCTGACCTTATGGTCCTGGGCGAGATCGGGGATGACGCGGTACTTCTCGTCGAGGGTGAAGAGGCTCTCCACGATGGTGCCGGTGACGGACCGCGTGACGTACGCGGTGTCGCGCTGCGGGTCGAGGCTGGGGAGCTCGACATCCAGCGCGACGCGGAGGACGCCGCCCTTTCGCGGGGTCTCCGCCGGCGCCGACCACGCCTCCCAGGTGAGAAGACTCAGCACCACCAGCGCGATCAGCGCGATCTTCGCCGCGCCCCACGCCTGCCACCCGGACTGCCTGCCGCTGCGCATCGCCGTTCCTCCCCTCAGTCTCAGCTGCGCTGACTGAATGCGGTGTTCGATGACACTACTCGCAGGCTTCACGGACGGACCGGCGGGTCCGAAATCCCGGACTTGCCCCCAGGAGCCCGTCTCGGAAAAGGTGCGGCGGCTACGCCTCCAGGTCCACCACCTCCCCCAGTCTTTGCCGCTCGGCGGCGCGCAACACGGCGGTCCCCACCGAGACGTCGAAGGCCGCGTTGCCCACCGACTTGAAGAGGGTGATCTCATCGGCGGCGGTACGGCCCGGCACCGCGCCCGCCGCCACTTCGCCGATCTCGCCGATGATGTGGGCTTCGGTAATGCGTCCCTCCTTCATGGGGATGAGCAGGTCGCCGGCCTCGGCCAGGCAGGCCTGCCGGCCGTCCACGAAGACGCGGGCCCGCTGCACCAGCGTGCTGTCCACCTCCCGCGCCTCGGGGGTGAAGGCGCCGATGGCGGTGACGTGCGCACCCGCCTTGACCCGGGCGCCGTCGAAGACGGGCCGCGGCGACGTCGTGGAGGTGATGATGAGGTCTGCGCCGTCTGCGGCCTCCTCCGACCGGTCCACGGGACGCAGCCGGGCGCCTCTCAGGAAGGGCGCCCCCACGATCTCCTGGACAAAGACCGTGGCCCGTCCCGGCTTGAGATCCATGACGCGGACCTCGTCCGGCGGGCGCACGGTGCACGCGGCCTCCAGCTGCGAGCGCCCCTGGACGCCCGCGCCGAACAGCGCAATCACCTTCGCGTCGCGGCGCGCCAGCAGGTCGGCGGCCAGCCCGCCGATGGCGCCGGTGCGCAGCGCGGTGAGCGCGGCGCCCTCCAGCAGCCCGAGCGGGCGGCCGCTGGCCGCGTCCTGCAGCAGGACGGCCGCCGTGATGACGGGGAGGCCGCGGTCGGGGTTGTGCGGGTACACGCTCACCGCCTTCACGCCCAGCCAGCTGTTGGCGCGCAGGAAGGCCGGCATGTACAGCGCCACGGCCTCGTGAGCCTCGACGGGCACGGAGACGCGCTGGGGCACCAGTGCGGTGCCGCGAGAGAGTTCCATCGCCCCCTCCCGCACCGCGGCGATGGCGTCACGCATGGGAAGCGCCTGGCGGACGTGGGAGGCGGTCAGTATGCGCATGACGAGCCTAGGTTGACCCCCTGAAATCTCCGAAGGCCTCAATCTGTCACCGAAGGGTCCTGTCGAGATTTCAGGGGGATCATTCTACTCTCTCGTGGCGATTTCCTGGCACCGGCGCGGCGCCCCTCCCACCCTCTCCCCCCTGGGAACCTGTCTCGGGAAGAAGGTGATTCTTTCATGCGCAGGCCCAAGGGCCTCCCCCGGTCGGGGACAAAATGAAGGCTGGAGTGGCTTTGCGCCACTCCAGCCAACCTTACAGGCTAGACGACGAACAGCGCCACGTAATAGAGGACAAGCAGCGCCAGCCCCAGCGGCACGCCCACCCGCGCCCAGGTGCGGCTGCGGATGCCCAGCTTGCCGGCGGCGATGATGTTGGGGATGTTGCCCGGGATCAGCATGCCGCCGCTGATCAGCAGCCCCATCAGCACGCTGCGAACCTGGAGGGTGGTCATCTTCGGCCCCACCTCCGCCGCCGTGAGGGTGGCGTTGTCCAGGATGGCGGAGACCATGTTGATCCAGTACAGGAGGCGGGGGTCCAGGCGCACGATGAACCGGTCGATGACGGGCTTGAACCCCTCTCCCAGCAGCACCAGGGCCATGACGAACAGGTAGACGCGCAGCACCCGCACCACCACGTCCCGGTACGTCTCCTCCGGGCCCGCCAGCGCGGCCAGGGACGCCGAGTTGTACCGCAGAGGCTGCAGCGCGCCCCACACGCCCATCGCCACGATCCCCGGCATCACCCACGGCCCCAGCAGCCGCATGAGGAACCAGAAGTCCTGGTTGAGCTTCCCGGTGGCGATGGTGGACAGGGGCTCGCCGATGGGCGTCAGCGCGGCCCCCAGGCCGATGGCCATGCAGGCGATGACCACGATCCGCGCCTCGTCCTCGCGCTGGAACTGCATGGCGCCGATCAGCTCCACCAGCACCAGGGAGGCGATGATGACGGTGATCACGCTGCTCGCCAGCGCCAGCGTCGTGATCATCACCCCCACCACCACCGGCAGCGGCAGCATCAGGCGCAGCCGCACCAACGCCAGGCTGACGTGGCCGCGCAGGCGCTGGAAGAGCAGCCCGGAGATCAGCACGGCCACGGCGATGGGCACCGGGTGCGTGACCGCGTCCCACGCCAGGCGCGCGGATGCCACGCCTGCCGCCGCTACCGAGAGCAGGCCCATGATGAACAGAAACACTTCCAGGTTCTGCTCCACCCGGGGAGACGCCAGCGGCAGCGCCAAAACCAGCCCCAGAATCACGAGAGCGGCCAGGACAGGGAGATCCATCAGCGTTTTATCACGTTCGTCAGATGGTGTGTAGAGATAAGATAATGTTTTTGATAACATTCCTTTATGGTTGAATCTCAGGTACTATTTTGTTACTATAATTAGGTTTCATAAATCTCGGGCTCGGCCGTCGCGTTGAGGTGACCCACCTGAAATGTCTGAAGACCCCCGATCGCCCCGGTGGGACACTCCAGACATTTCAGGCGGGTCACGCGCCGGGACGCCGGCGCCCCTTCGTTCATACGACACCGGGGGGGTTCGCCTCGATGCCGCGGCAGTCCTTTGCCAGCCTACGAGTTCGCCTGCTGCTGCTGGTCATCCTGGCCCTCGTCCCCGCGTCGGGGTTCCTGGTCTACTCCTACGTGGAGGAGCGGCGGATCCGCGCCGCCCAGGTAAAGGAGGCGGCCCTGCAGATCACCCGGCTGGCCGCCCTGGAGCAGGAGCGGCTGATCGAAGGCGGCCGCCAGTTCCTCCTGGCCCTGGCCAGGCTGCCCGAGGTCCGGGAGGGCCACGCGGCGGCGTGCAGCGCCCTCCTGGCCGACCTGAGAAAGCGCTACCACGCGTACGCCAACCTGGGCGTGGCCGCCCTCGACGGCAACGCCTTCTGCAGCGCCCTGCCTCTCGAGCGGCCGGTGAGCGTCGCCGACCGGGCTTGGTTCCGCAGGGCGCTGGCCGCCCGCGGGTTCGCGGTGGGCGACTACCAGGTCGGGCGCGTCACGGGCCGGGCCACCCTGAACTTCGGCTATCCGGTGACGGATGGCGCCGGCCAGATCCGCGGCGTGGTGTTCGCCGCCCTGGACCTGGCCTGGGTTGGACAGGTCGCGGCCGGGGCCAGGCTCCCTCCGGGATCGTCCCTGACGGTGGTGGATCGCAACGGGATCATCCTGGCCCGCCACCCCGACCCCCAGCGGTGGGTGGGACGCGCCATGTCCGAGATCCCGGTGATCCGGGCCATCGTCACGCGGCAGGGCGAGGGCACGGTGGAGGGCGAGGGGGTGGACGGACTGCCGCGCCTCTTTGCCTTCGCGCCCCTGCGGGGCACCGCCGGCACCCCGGAGGCCTACGTCGCCACCGGCATCCCCCTGTCGTGGATCTACGCCGAGTCGAACCGCAACCTGGCGCGCAACCTGGCCAGCCTGATCGGGGTCAGTGTCCTGGCGCTGGCCGCCCTGTGGGCCGGGGGTAGCCTGCTGGTGGTGCGCCCGGTGAGCGCGCTGGTGGATGCGACGCGGCGGCTCGGGAAGGGCGACCTCGGCACCCGCACCGACCTGCCCCACGCCGCGGGGGAACTGGGGCAACTCGCGCGGGCCATCGACGAGATGGCCCAGGCGCTGCAGGCGCGGGATGAGCAGACTCGGCGCGCCGGGCGGGCGTTGCTGGAGAGCGAGGAACGCTACCGCACGCTGGTGGAGACGTCGCCGGACGCCATCGTGGTGACCGACCTGGACACCAACATCATCATCTGCAACCAGCAGGCCGTGGCCCTGGCGCGGGCGGAGAGCATGGGGGACCTGGTTGGGAAGAACGCCTTCCAGTTCATCGCCCCCGAAGACCACGCGCGCGCCATGGAGTATGCCCGCCGGACGCTGGAAACCGGGAGCGTGCGGAACGTGGAGTACACCCTGCTGAGGAAGGACGGCTCCCGCTACCCGGCGGAGATGAGCGCCTCTTTGCTGGTGAACGGCGACGGCCAGCCCCGAGCATTCATCGGGGTGGTGCGGGACGTCACGGCGCGCAAGGCGGCCGAGGAGCGGGCGCAGCGACAGCTCCAGCACCTGGCCGGCCTGCGCAGCATCGACATGGCCATCACCTCGAGCCTGGACCTGCGCGTCACCCTCAAGGTCTTTCTGGACCAGGTCACCTCCCAGCTCCGGGTGGACGCCGCAGACGTCTTGCTGCTCAACCCGCAGACACAGGTCCTGGAGTACACCGCCGACCGCGGCTTCCGCACCGCGGCGCTCCAGCACGCGCAGCTGCGCGTGGGCGAAGGGCTGGCCGGCCGGGCAGTGATGGAGCGGCGCATCATCAGCAACCTCGACCTGCGGGAGGTGGAGGTGGACGAGGCGTTCTCGCGCGCGCCGCTGCTGCGGGACGAGGGGTTCGTCGCCTACTGCGCGGTGCCCCTCATCGCCAAGGGGCACGTGCGGGGCGTCCTGGAGATCTTTCACCGCGCGCCCCTTCACCCCGACGCGGAGTGGGCGCGGTTCCTGGACGCGCTGGTCGGACAGGCGGCGATCGCCATCGACAACGCCGTCCTGTTCGACAACCTGCAGCGGGCCAACGCCGATCTGGCCGTGGCGTACGATACCACGCTGGAAGGGTGGTCCCGCGCCCTGGACCTGCGCGACCGGGCGACGGAAGGCCACACCTTGCGCGTCACGGAGATCACCCTGCGGCTAGCCCGGGCGATGGGCATGAGCGACCACGAGGTCGTCCAGGTCCGCCGCGGCGCCCTGCTCCACGACATGGGCAAGGTGGGAATCCCCGACGCCATCCTGCACAAACCCGGCCCGCTGACCGCGGAGGAGTGGGAAATCATGCGGCGCCACCCGATGTACGCCCGCCAGTTGCTCTCGCCCATCCCCTATCTGACGCCGGCACTCGATATCCCCTACCGCCACCACGAGAAGTGGGACGGCACGGGGTATCCTGAAGGGTTGAGGGGAGAAGAGATCCCGCTGGCGGCGCGCATCTTCGCCGTGGTGGACGTGTGGGACGCCCTGCGGTCCGACCGGCCCTACCGGCCGGCCTGGACCGACGAAGCGGCGCGCCAGTACATCCGCGAACAGGCGGGGAGGCACTTCGATCCCCGGGTAGCGGAGGCCTTCCTGAAGCTGGAAGGCGAGATGACCCGGAGTTGACGCGGGGGTGGCGGTCCGCGCGCCTTCAGCGGAGCCGCCGCACGATCTGGCCGGCGCGCACGCCGGTGAGCCGCCCGTCCTCCGCCGCGATGTGTCCGTTCACCAGCACCCAGCGGATCCCCGCCGCGGTCTGCCAGGGATCCAGGTAGGACGCTCGGTCGTCGATCTGCCCCGGATCGAACACGACCAGATCGGCCCAACATCCGTCCGCCACGCGGCCGCGGTCGGTGAGCCCCATCCGCTCCGCGTTGAGCCCGGTCATCTTGCGCACGCCTTCCTCCAGGGAGATGGCGCGGCGGCGGCGTGCGTACTCGGCCAGGACGCGGGGGAAGGTGGCGTAGTTGCGCGGGTGCGGCAGGGCCCACTCCGGGAGCGCGCGCTTGAGCCCCACGTGGCCGTCCGAGCCGACGCCGACCAGCGGCGAGCGCACCGCGGTCTCCACGTCCTCCTCGCCGATCACGTGACACACCGCGGAGCCGCGGCCCCGCTCCTCAACGAACAGGTCTACAACCGCCCGCGCCGGCGAGACACCCCACGCCTCGGCGATCTCCGCGAGCGTCTTCCCCACCAGCTCGCGGTTCTCGTCACCCTCCACGCGCGTCAGCACCACGCCCCGCGGCCCGCCCGCCATGCGCACCCAGTTCGCGCCCATCTCGGAGGGGCCTTCCTCCCGCCAGGCCTCCTCGATCATCTCCTCGGCGCGCCGGCGCACCCCTTCCCCCGTCAGCGCCTGCAGGGCGCCGTCCACGCCGCCTTCCATGATCGACGGCGGCAGCAGCGACGCCAGGCGGCCCTGGGTGATCCCGGCCACCGTGTAGGGGTAGGCGTCCACACCGGCCGGCACACCCCGCGCCGCGGCCGCCTCGATGAGGCGGATCGCCTCGCCGATCCTGCCCCAGTTGCCGCGGCCCATGGCCTTGAGGTGGGCGATCTCCAGCTTCGTCCCTGCCTGCTCGGCGATGGCGATGGCTTCCTGCACGGCGTCCATCAGCCCGTCGCCCTCGCTGCGCAGGTGCGTGTAGTAG
>JACQTN010000410.1 GCA_016210785.1 Armatimonadota bacterium | reverse complement strand
TCTCCGCGTAATCGCCGGGGGGATTGATCGTGGGGAACCTGACCAGGTCCACCAGGAGGCCGACCAGCTCGTCTTGATCGATGCGGGCCAAAACCGCGTCGAGGGTGCGCCCAAATGTCGCCATAACAACTCCACACTTCCATGCGGGTTCGCCGGGGTCCTGCCCATCCGCGACCGGGGATGGCACCCGCGGGTCTGCGGGTGCGCCGCGCAGCGCCGCGAGAACGCCCGGGCGTGCCACGCCAGTTTTCTCGAACTTGCGTGCAAGGTGGGAGGCGGGTTGAGCCGCGCGGCCAATTTTGGCGGCGCCGGCAGGGACAGCAGGGGCGCCCAGAAGAAATCCTCAGTACCACGTTGTTCTTCGCGTGCAGACCCTGCCCCTGATCGTCGGAGGACCGCGCCGGTGAAGACGGTCGAGCAAATCATGACCCAGGGTGCACAGCTTTTGGGCCGGAAGGGCGCCGATGCCGTCTAGCGACGCTCCGGCCACCAAGCCGGCGTACCTCTATCTCACCACCACCGGCTGGAAGAGCGGCCGCCCCCACGAGATCGAGATCTGGTTCACCTCCCTGGAAGGCCAGTACTACGTCATCGCCGAGCACGGTCGCCGTGCCCACTGGGTGCAGAACCTTCGCCGCAACCCGCGCGTCACGTTCCGTGTGGACGATCGAGTGCACCAGGGACGAGCCAGGATCGTCGAAGAAGCGGGCGACCCTGCGCTGGTCCGGCGGGTGCGCGATCTCTCGGAAGCGAAGTACGGATGGGGAGACGGATTGATCGTGGAGCTGGCGCCGGACGAGTGATCCGACGGTTGACTCTGGACGGTCGACCCCGCGCCGGTGCGCGGTCCACGGAGGCCGGCGGTGCCACGGCGCGGTTCGCCCGCGCCGGCGACGGGTTACGCGAGGAACGGCGATGAAAATCGTGGTGGCCTGGAGTCCCCCCAGAGACTATGCCGAGGCGCTGGCCGTGCCCGGGGCGCAGGTCCGGTGGGTCGGCACCGTGGAGGACCTGGCGCGGGAGGTCGCGGACGCGGATGGTCTGGTGACCTCGGGCAGCCGCTACCGGGTACCCGAGGTGGCGGCGCTGGTGAAGGCGGCGCCGCGGCTGCGATGGGTGCAGGCCGCCGCCGTGGGTGTCGATCCCTTCCTGGCGCAAGGGCTCCCGCCGCGGGCGGTGCTGACCAATGCCCGCGGTGCCTTCGGTCAGGTCGTCGCCGAGCACGCCATGGCGCTGCTGCTGGCGCTGGGGCGCCAGCTCATGGAAATGGAGCGGGCCCGCCCGCAGCGGGCGTGGCCGCAGCGTGAACTGGAGGCGCGCGCCGTCTCGCTGGAAGGCAAGCTGATCGCCATCGTGGGCTACGGGGCCATCGGCCGCGAGATTGCCCGCAAGGCCCGCGCCTTCGTCATGCGCGGGGTCGGCGTGCGCCGCAGGCCCGCCCCCGACGAGTTTGCCGACGAGGTGGTGGGGATGCCGGCACTGCGACGCGTGGTGGTGGAGGCAGACGTGCTGGCGCTGGCGCTGCCCGTCGCGCCACAGACGCGCCGTCTCATCGGGCGGGCCGAACTGCAGGTGATGAAAAGGACGGCGGTGCTCATCAACGTGGGCCGGGGCGCGGTGGTCGACGAGGCGGCGCTCATCGAGGCCCTGCGGGAGGGATGGATTGCGGGGGCGGGCCTGGACGTGTTCGAGGAGGAACCCCTCCCGCCGGGCAGCCCGCTGTGGGACCTGCCCAACGTGGTCATCTCCCCGCACCTGGGCGGGGACAGCGACGTGCAGCCCGCGAAGCTCGCCGCCCTGGTGCGCCGCAACATCGAGCGCTTCGTGGCCGGGCAGCCGCTGGAGAATGTGATCGCCGGACCGGGCGCAGTATAATAGGGCTCGGAATCCCATGGACGTGCACGCGCGCATCCAGACCATCACCGACGAGATCCGGCGAGTCACCGGCGGCCGGCACGTTGTCGTCGCCTTCAGCGGAGGTCTCGACAGCACCACCGTCGCCGCCCTCGCCCGCGACGCGCTCGGTCCCGCCGGCGTGCTGCTGGTCACCGTGAACATGGGCGAGTACGCCTACCGCCGCGGCAATGAGATCGTCCTGGAGATGGCGGATCGCCTGGGGCTGCCGCAGCGGTGCTTGCTGGGGCAGCACGCCCAGCACCGCGTGCAGCGCACCGGGCCCGCCTGCAACCGCTGCACCCGCGAGATCAAGCTGGGGATGGTCAGGGCGGTGGCGAAGGGGCGGCTGGTGCTGACCGGCGCCAACCGCAGCGACACCTGGGGGCAGATGGGGCTCAAGGTCTGCGACGGGTATTATGCGCCGCTGCTGGACTGGGACAAGCCGCAGATTCGTGAGGTGGCCGCGGCCCTGGACGTGATCCCGCCTAAGATCGGTGAGAACCCCGGCCGCGAGGGGTGCAAGCTGAAGCACCTGCTCAAGCCGCTGGCCGCGCCGGCCTATCACGGGACGGCGGTGGCCCGCGCCAACGAGATCATCCTGGACGTCCTGCGCGAGGCGGGCTGGCAGGCCGACCTGGCCAACGTGAAGATCATCGGGCCGCTCCGCCGCAACGTGGGGTTGGTGAACGTCCGCCCGCTGCCGCCGGCGGAGATCCGGAGGCAGGTGCTTGCGGCGCTGGCCGCGCTCCCGCAATTAGAGGAAGTCCACCTGGTGGAAGGCCCGCTCCGCCTGGTGGTGAAGGCCAGCCCCGGGATTGTCGGGGACGATCACGCCCGCCACTGGCTCCACCACGGCCGGCTGGCTCCCGACTTCGCCTTCCCCATCGAGGTGGAGTGGCTGCCGTCGCCCAACGCCCGGCTCCACACCTTCCACGTGGTGGACTTCACGCCGCTAGATACGGAGCGCGAATCCCGCACCGTTCGTGCTGAGCCTGTCGAAGCACGTAGCTTAGCAGAGGCTTCGGCCTTCGACCAGGCTCAGGCCGAACGGCATGAGCCGGAGGCCCCGCAGCCATGCGCCGTCGGATCCTTCTCGTCCTCTGCCTGATCCTCACCCTGCTGGCGGCGCCGGTCGCCGGCCCTTTGACGTGGCTCGGGGCAGGCCCTTCGACACGGCTCGGTACAGGTCTGGCCGGAGGCCCGCTCTTCCTGGAGTTCTGGACCATCAGCCTCCAGCCGTTCTTCAACGACTACATCAATAACCTCATCACCCGGTACGAAGTCGCCCACCCCGGCGTGAAGGTGCGTTGGGTGGACGTGCAGATCCACGCCATCGAGCAGAAGCTGCTGGCCGCCGTGGCGGGCGGTGTGCCCCCGGACGTGGTCAACCTCAACACGGAGTTTGCCGTGCGCCTGGCGGAGCAGGGGGCGCTGGCCGACATGGACACGGCAGTCTCCGCGGCGGACCGGGCGAAGTACTTCGAGGGACTGTGGGCTTCCACCCGGTTCAAGGGGAGGACCTACGGGATCCCCTGGTACGTGACGCCCAGCGTGCTGGCCTACAACACAGAGATCTTCAAGAAGGCCGGGCTGGACCCGGCGAAGCCGCCGGCCACCGAAGACGCCATGATCGACGCGGCCCGCCGCATCAAGGACCGCACGAAGATCTACGGGTTCATGCCCAACGTGGACGGCGTGCGCATGATGCACCGTTTCCGGGAGGCGGGCCTGCCGCTCGTGAGCCCCGACGGGAAGCGTGCCGTCTTCAACTCGCCGGCGCACGTAAAGGTGCTGGAGACCTACGTGGCGCTGCTGAAGAAGGACTACTTCCCCGAAGACGCGCTGCGCCGCGGATACCTGGGCGCCACCGAGCGCTACAGCGCCGGGCGGCTGGCCATGTTGATCACGGGGCCGCAGTTCTTGCTGCGCGTGCGCAAGGACAACCCGCAGGTCTACGCGAAGACCGACGTGGCGCCCTATCCCCTGGATCGCGGCAGCGTCGTGCATGCGCCGCTGATGAACCTGGCGGTACCGAAGTCGGGCAGGAACCAGGGGGAGGCCGTGCGGTTCGCGCTGCACGTCACCAGCGACGAGAGCCAACTCGCCTTCGGCAAGCTGGTGGTCATCTTTCCCTCCACCAGGAAGGCGGCGGGGGATCCGTTCTTTGCGCGCCCCGGGAGCACGCCGGAGGAGAAGGCGCGGTACATCGGCGCGCAGTCGCTGCGCTATGCCAGGGATTTGACCGTGGTGGTGCCGCGTTCCGGCGATCTCTTTCGCGTCTTCCGGGAGGCGATGGAGGGCGCGTTCTTCGGCAAGATGGGGCCGAAGGACGCGCTGGAGTGGGCGGTGCGGGAGTGGAATGCGCGGCTCTAGACATCCGCTCACCCTGACCCCTCGAGACATCGGCACGGGTCCCCCGGATTGAACGGCGGTCTCCCGATGGTTCGAGGGGGTCACCTGAGCGCGTCGAAGGATGGGGCGTGGAGGGCTCCGCGCTTCGACACGCTCAGCGCGAACGGCCTCCTCGCCGCGCTGCTCGTCTGCCTTCTCATCCCATGGCCCGTGGCCTCCGCACCGCTTTCCCACGAGACCGTCGCCAATGCCCACGTCCCGCCTCCGCCGCCCGCGCACATCCTTCCGCTGCCCAAGCAGGTCGCCTGGCTGCCGCAGCCGTTTCTCATCACTCCGCAGACCATCATCGTGGTCGGCGACTCCGCCGCCGCGGAAGACCTCTACGCCGCCCGCGATCTGAACGAAGAACTGACCGAGCGCTTTGGGGGCCCCCGGCCGGTCCGCCGCGCGCGCGAGGTGTCCTCACCGCGCGGTCACATCCTGATCGGCGAGCCCGCCCTCAACGCGTGGGTGCACCGCATGGCCGCGCGCGAAGGGTTGAACGTGACCGCGGGCGCGCCCGGCCCGGAGGGGTACGCGCTGCTGGTCGCGCCGGAGGCGGTCGTGGTGGCGGGCCGCGACCGGCGCGGTACGTATTACGGCGTGCAGACGCTGCGCCAGCTGTTGTACCGCGACCAGCGGGGACGGACGGCCGCACGCGGGGCGCGCATCCGCGACTGGCCCGACCACCGCTTCCGCGGCGTGCACATCCTGCTGGACGATTACTCGGACGTGCTGCACGTGCGCCTCATCGAGCGCGTGCTCGCCCGCTTCAAGATCAACCACGTGATCGCGGAGGCGGAGTACGTGCAGTGGGAGAGCGGCCGCGCCGTCTGGAAGCCGGACGCGCGCGGGGCCACCAAAGAGCAGGTGCGGCGGGTGCTCCGGGCGGCCCGGGCGCGACACATCGAAGTGACGCCGCTGATCCAGACGCTCGGCCACAGCGAGTGGGTCTTTCAGGGTCTGCGCAGCGCCGAGCTGCGGCGCGATCTCACCTACATCCCGCGCCGGCTGCGCGAGGAGGCCGCGCGGACCGGGAAGGCCCCGGTCATCTCCGAGCCATCGATCTACGATCCCACGAAGCGCATCACCGTGGACGGGCGCACGGCGACGCTCTACGATCTGCTCATCTTCCCCATCCTGGAGGAGGCGCTGGCGCTGTTCCGGCCGCGCGCCGTCCACATCGGTCATGACGAGGTGCGCCTTTCGGGGATGCGCTACGACCTGGACCTCTACCTGGACGACGTGGCCGCCCTGCACCGGTTCCTGCGGGCGCGCGGCGCCGGCGTGATGATGTGGGGCGACGTCCTGGACGAGCGGCGGGAGGAATTGAAGCGGGAGCCGCGCTACCGTGGTCTGTCGCGGGACATCACGGTCGTGGACTGGAAGTACGAGGACCAAGTGCGGTATCCCAGCCTGCAGTACCTGCGCGCCGAAGGGTTCCCGGTGATCGGCGCCACCTGGCACCGCATCTTCAACAACGCGGCGTTCAGCCACGACGCGAAGCGCGTGGGCGCCGCGGGGATGCTGCGCACGACCTGGACCGGCTACTTCGGCAACCGCGGGGTGCTGGAGCGTCAGTTCGCGCAGATCTACACCTACCTGGCCGCGGCGGACTTCTTCTGGAACGCGCGGCCGCCCGCCGCAGCCGCGCTGCCCTCTCACGCCGATCTCGCGGCGCGCTTCGTGGACGCCTGGCGCGGTCCCGGGGCCAGGGCGGCGGTGCCGGGGACGCTGGTGGACCTCTCCGCGGTGGCGACGCGCAGCCACCTGGACGAGAACGGAGAAGGCTGGCTGGGCAAGGGCAGGGAGTACGATCTGCGCGCGTTGGGGTCGGGGCGGCAGCGGCTGCGCGGGGTGCTGTTCCGGATCCTGGACGGGCGGGCGGGCGCGCGCTCCGTGGTGATGCTCAAGGGCGAGCGCGACGCGGCGGCGGCGCTGCCGCCGCGCGTGAGGATCGCGGTGGGCCGGCGCGCGGCACAGATCGTCTTCCTCCATGCGACCCTGGACGCGCCGGGCGGCTGGCCGCAGGCGGGATTCGGAGAACGCGTCGGGCAGTACGTCGTGCACTACGACGACGGCACGTCGGCGGCCATCAATCTGGAGTACGGGCTGAACATCGCGCAGTGGCTGGGCGACCCGGAAGGGATCGCTTCCATCCACCAGGAAGTGGCCTGGATGGGGAAGACCGTCGCCGGCAACGAGGTGCGCCTGGGGGTGCTCCGGTGGACCAATCCCGCGCCGGGCAAGGCCGTCGCCGCTATCGAGGCGATCTCCACGGGCGGGCGGGCCAGCCCGGTGCTGCTGGCGGTGACGTTGCTGGAAGCGGTACCGTGATGAGTCCGCGCGCCGGCCGGGCCCGTGCGCCGAAGGACGCGCCTGCTGGGGGAGGCCGCGCCCTGATGGGCCGCGCTTCCACTGAGGACGCCTCCTGATGCGCGAGCGCCCGCACCTCAACCGCCGGCTGCGGCAGGCGGTCATCGCGTACCTCTTCCTCTCACCCGCCCTTATCGTGCTGGTAGGCTTCACGTTTTATCCCGTCGCGATCGGCACCGTGCTCAGCCTCTTCGAGTACAACGTCATCGCCCCGCCGCGCTTCGTGGGCCTCAAGCACTTCCAGGCCCTGGGGGGCGACCGGTACTTCTGGATCGCCCTGACCAACTCGGTGAAGTACGTGCTGGTGGTGCCGGTCCTGCAGATCCTCTCGCTGGTGCTGGCGGTGGCCGTCAACCGGCCGCTGCGCGGCATCGCCTGGTTCCGCGCCGCGTATTACCTGCCCGTGGTGACCTCCATGGTAGTCGTGGGCCTGATGTGGCGGTGGCTGTACGAGCAGGACGGGATCATCAAC
>JACQTN010000406.1 GCA_016210785.1 Armatimonadota bacterium | reverse complement strand
GCTGTGGACGGTGCGGCTCAATGACACCGTCCTGTCCCTGGCCATGAGTCGGAAAGGCGGGGTGCTGGCGGCCGCTACGCCCGACGCCGTACATCTGCTCCAGGCTGCGGACGGTAAGCGTCTCGCCCGCCTGCCCTACGGTCCCTCCCAGATGATGGCCACCGTGGCGATCTCCGGGGACGGCGGACACATCGCGTTGGGGTGGAAGCGGCCCGATGGCAAGGCGCTTGTGGCTTTCTTCACCCGCGGCCGCCCGAAGCCCGTCTGGGAACAGGTCGTCGGGGAGGGGTGCCCCCGGTGCAGATGGACGACCGGGCGCAGTGGGTGACCGTCGGCGATGCCCACGGAGCGGAAGGGGGCGCTGCGGTCGTCGCAGGGACGGGTACTCTGCCAGACGCGCAGCAAGCGGGAACCCATCGCCATGGGGCTGGCACCGGACGGTCGCCTGGCTGCCGTGGCCGTGGGCAGCGCCCTCGAGGTCCGCGACCTCGCCAAGGGGGGAACGGTCTGGCAGGGGACCGTCGAGGGCGGCGTGCAGCTGGTCAGGCTCGCCGGGTCCTGGCTGGCTGCGCTGGGCACCGGGCGTGAGGGGGGCCGGGGCGTCCGCCTCTGGTTCTTCCGCCTTCCCACACGCGGGTGATCTGAGCGGATCATAGTGCCTGGGGGGAGGCTGGCCATGCGGGATTTTGGCGCAAGTCTCGGCATCCTGGTGGTGGCGGCACTGTGCTGTGCGCTCCCCGTCCTTCTCCTGGCGGGTGGCGCGAGTATCATCTCTGGCGCCGTGACCGGGACGACCCTGCTGGTCGCGGCGGGGGTGGTTCTGGTCGTCGGTGCCGCCTATCTCGCGGCCAAGCGGCGGGCGCGATAGCCCGGTGAGATCGGGGCCGCCGGCGCGATTGATGGGTATGGAACACCAACTGAACGCAGACGAGCGACGCGTCCTCGAGATCCTCCTGGAGGACTGGAAGGACGTACTACGGTGTACAAACGTCGAGCAGGCGATGGCGCGGGTCGGACTGCCCTTCTCCGACGCCACCCGCCGCCGGCTCGCCGGTCACCTGCTGCACGACCCCGCGGTGCAGGCCGCCGTGCGGTGGGCGCCCCACACCTACATCCTGACCAACGACGAGCGCCTGATCGCCCGGGCGGCTCTTCGCCAGGGGCGAGACGGGCGACCCGTTGACGCCTCTGGACTCGCGCCTGCCACCGGCCTGCCCGCCGATGCCGTGGCGGATGGCCTGGAGGCGCTGGCCTGGCTGGGGATTACCGTCGGGGATCGGCGGGCGTATCGGCTGGCGCCCGGTCACGAGTCATTTCTTGAGGGGCTTGGCTTCAACTTCCATGAGGTGGTGCTGGATTCGGGGGAGCGCTTTAACGTCAATTGTTTCTTTGACTTCGTGCTCCTCGTGAACCCACAGTTCCGGGACCGCCGGGCGCGCGAGGGGCGGCGCCGGTCCTCCAGGACCCCTGGCATGACGGCCCGCATGCTGGAGGCCCTGGAAGCGGTCGGGGCCGCCGGTCTGGTCCGGCACGCCTGCGACGACCGGCGGGTGGTCCTCCGCGACGCGTGCGCGCACTGCGCCGACCCCATCACGATCGTGGTGAATTGTGGCCGGCTGGCGGACGTCGAGCCTGAGGGCGCGATGTACCTGCGCGGGGGTGGGTGAGGGGTCAACAACCTCTTCCGGTCGGAAGAGCACCTGACGGGGTACCTGGCCGACCATCCGCGATTTCGTGGCGCCGAACAAGGGAGAGCCCGGGATCTCTGGTCGTCCTAGAAACCGTCGTCCCGACGCAGGAGTAAAAGGGCTTCGTGGCGGGCGTGTGATTATGGTGGCGAGGGTGCTGCGCGGGCTATGGCGCGCTATCCGGGCACGGCTGAAGGTCTTTGCCCCAGTCGCCGTGGGGGTGTTGGTGCTCAACCTCAGTCTTGGGGTCGTGTACCTGGGCTGGCTCGCTGGGGCCGATCCTGGCCGTCGGCCGATCGCCGAGTAGGGCGGAGATTCCGGTTTGCCGGGGCTCGGCGTCCCACGAGCGGCTGACGTGGCGACGGCGATGCGCCATCCGCAACGCGCCGTACCGCTCTGGTCGAAAGGGGCGATCCAAATGTGGAAGAGTGTTCACACATCCGGACTCTTGGCTGCCGCTGTTCTCATCGGCACTGCGCTGCATGTCATCGCTGCCCCGGCTGTGCAGGAGGTCAGAGTGTCCCTGAAGGAATGGGCGATCGACCCCAAGGAGGTTACGGTGACGCCGGGCCGGGTGCGGTTCGTCCTGCGTAATGAGGGACGCCGACAGCACACCTTCGGCATCATCGGACCGGGCTCGTCCAAGGACCTCACCGTGATCTCCGACAACGTGCGCGCTGGGCAGTCCCTCAACTTCGAGGTGGACCTGCCCGGTGAGGGCACCTACACCACTATCTGCGACATCGAGGGGCACCGGGAGCGCGGCATGGAGGGCCGCCTCATCGTGAGGCGGTAGCGTGGCGGGCGACGGTCCCGGCAGACGCATCCGGCGCATGACCGGCCAGCCCGACATGTAGGTGCGCACCGCCACGTGACGGTCATTTTGCGCAGATCACAACCCGAGGGACGTGCGGATGTTTGACCGTTGGACACCCGAAGCGGCCGCAGCTCATGCCCGCACCCTGGGCAGTGCACATGCCCACGCAACTCCGTCGGGTCCCGCGGGGGCGGCAATCGGCGCACCCGTGCGGGTTGCCCTCGCTGGCTGGACTTCTTGCGCGAACCCTTTACCATGATGGCCCTCCGTGGAGTATTCACATTCACCGCCGCGTGTGTGACCGACACCGAATTGCTTCTGTACGCGTTTCCGCCGTGGCGCCTTTCAGTCCCCCTATTCGTTGGGCTCCCAGCGGTGAGGTGTCGCGGCTTGAGTGGATGCTGCAACAGGGCGGTCTTCATGTCATCGAGGACGACAGGGTCGTAGATTCTGGTGGAGGTGATCTCCTGGTGGCCCTCAGCCTCCAGGAACGTGGGCAGGTGCCGCGGTCGCTTCGGCACGGTCAGCTTGCGCACCGGGTTGCGGACCAGGACCTCGGCCTGCTCGACGAGGTAATCGCACAGTGAACTCAGACTGTAGAGCCGGCGCCGGATGGACGCGGGTCGATAGTGCGCGGCGTGCAAGTAGGCGAGGTAGCCTCGCAGGACGCCGGCCGCTGTTCATCTTTGCGCTGGGCATCAGCGTGCCGCTGGTGGCTGCGGCAGCGGCCATGGCCCGCGCTCTGCCGCTCCTGACGCGATTGACACGCTTCGCGCCCTTGATGACCCTGGCCAGCAGCGCCGTGATGATCGGCTTTGGGACGGGTGGAGGAGTCTATCGTCGAGTTGGAGGCGATCGCGCGGGCCGACAGAGGACTGCTCGGCGACCTCCCCAACGGTCTGGCGCTCACGATCCTGCACGACTTCCTCACCGACTTCGGGTCCTTCAATCCCAATACCCGTGAGGGCCTGGCCGCCGTCCACGGCCGCATCAGCATCATCCTGGGTGGACGGGTCACCACGGCCTGCGCGCCCTCGGAGGCCGGGGCGCGCGGCGGGCCCCGCCTCCGCGACGCCGGGTAGCGCAGACGAGGTCCCGGCGCTCCCGGGCATGGGGCCTCGCCGGTACACACCAGCGCCGGGGTGGTTCGCGATGGCTCCGGCGCGAGCAGGGGAGGAAACACTGGAACGTGTGCGCCTCGACGAGGGTGGAACCGCTCTCTCGCGACGCCCGCCTCGACGCGATCCGGCGGGCCTACCGCATCGCCGTCCGCGACCTCCGCGCGTGCTATAACCCCGACGGTGTTGTCGCCGGGCGGCTCCACTTCAACGCGTACTGGGCGCGTGACAGCTTCTGGGCGCTCTTTGGCGTCCTGGCCCTCGGTGACTACGATCAGGCGAGGGCCCACCTGGATCTGTTCATCCGGCACCAGTTACCGTCGGGCCAGCTCCCGGTCCGGGTCGAGTTCGTCGGGCACACCTTCGGCGGCTACCACACGCGCCTGGCCCGCCCCAAGGTGCTCTACCGTGCCGGCGGCATCTTCCGGGACCCCGTCGACCCGGCGGCGCTGTTCATCGTCGCGGCGCGGGAGTATTTCCGGCATACCGGGGACATGGCGTTCTGTGACCGGTTCGACGCGGTCATGGACCGGGCCGTGCGCTGGCTCATCGCGCAGGATCGAGACGGCGACGGCCTCATCGAAAACCGCCACCTGGCCGACTGGATGGACTCGATCCTCAAGAAAGACAAGCTCTTCAACCTGAACGTCCTCTTCTACGAAGGGCTGCGAGCATGTGAGGACATCAAGCGGTCTCTCGGGCAGACGGCCGACGCCGACATGTTCCGGCAGGCGGCCGACCGGGCTTATGCCCGGATCCACGGCGAGTTCTGGACCTGCGAGTACTTCACCGACTGGATCCGCGGCCGCCGGCGGGGCGGGTTTTCCGCCGACGGCAACGTGCTCGCGATGCTGTTCGGTGTGGCGACGGAGGAGCAGTCACGGCGCATCATGGCCTACATCACCACACAGGGACTGGATGCGCGCACTCCGCTGCGCACCTGTCACCCTGTCTACCCGTTGCGGCAGGTGTTCCCCTTTTACGTCCTGGCGGGCATCCCCGACTATCACCGCACCCTGCTCTGGCCGTGGCTCGGCACGCTCAACGCCGTGAACAAGGCCCGGCTGGGCGACCGCGAAGCCGCCGTCGTCGACCTGGCGCGGATCGGTGAGTGGTTTCTCCGGGAGAACGCGGTGGCAGAGGTGTACACCGCGGAAGGCCGGCCGGTGGCCCGGCGCTTCTATCATGCCGAGGTGCCCTTCGCCTGGAATGCCGGCCTCTACGTCTACGCCGTCCATGCGCTGGGCCTCGAGGGTGACCGCCCCGGCTAACGGCCTTTCCCGCGTCACGCGCGGGCCGTTCGCCGGCCGGCGCCGCCCTCCTGCGTCGAATTGATCAGCGCCGGTGCGCGACAACCGTCATGGCGATACGCCCATCACGAGCACACCCCACGGATGCCGGCCGGCCGGAATCATCTTCAGCAGGCGGAGCGCCGGCACGTCGATGACCGCGACGGCGTTGGCGCCAGCGCCGCGGCCAGCGCCTCCACGGTCATCAGGTACGACCGCTCGACCTGTTTCAGCAGCCGCCGCAGCTCCTGAGCCCGCAGGGCGCATCTGTGGCAGCAGAAGACCCGCGGCCTGTCAACGTAGGCTGCGTCGGGCAGGGCGATGCCGCAGTGCTGGCATGTCGGCCCTGGCGAGACCATCCGTTGTCTCCCTGCCTGGCCCTCAGACGCCGTGATGCCCCGAGGTGAGGCGATGCGCCGGCTGCTCGTCCTCTTTCACCTCATACAAACGGTGGGAACACCGCGTTTACTCCCTCACCCGCAACTCCCCGTCGCCGCCCGCACGCACGGTCCCGGCATATCCGTCCGAGTCGGTCCGGCGGTGCCGGTTGCCCTGTCCACCTCCGCGCTACCCGCTGATGGTTTCCTTCGGGCCTGGAGAAACGGGCATAATAGCCGCCCTGTGGCCGTTCTAGCCACTGGAGCGGCAAGACATCAGCGTGCTGGTGGGCCCCGCTGATTCGGGGCCACGGTGCAGGCAACGGGGGAGCGTGATTTCCAGTGCACGCACGACATTACACCGAGACGGAGGCAACGATGAGCGGAGAGCCGCGGCTCAGGTCACGCCATACCGAAGTCGTTCAACAGGCGTCCGCCACGCTGCGCCGGGTTGTCTACGGGATCAAGCAGGTGATCGTGGGCCAGGACCTGATGATCGAGCGGATGCTGGTGGCCCTGCTGGCGCGCGGCCACATCCTGATCGAGGGGGTCCCGGGGCTGGCGAAGACGCTTGCCGTCAAGACCACCGCGCGCGTCATCACCTGTGACTTCCACCGCATCCAGTTCACCCCCGACCTGGTGCCGGCCGACCTGATCGGCACGCGCATCTACAACCAGCAGACGGCGACGTTTGAGACGGAACCGGGGCCCCTGTTTGCCCACCTGATCCTGGCCGATGAGATCAACCGGGCCCCGGCGAAGGTCCAGTCGGCACTCCTGGAGGCGATGCAGGAGCGGCAGGTGACCATCGGCAAGCAGACCTTCCGCCTGCCCGACCCGTTTCTCGTGCTGGCAACGCAGAATCCCATCGAGAGCGAGGGAACCTATCCGCTGCCGGAGGCGCAGGTGGACCGC
>JACQTN010000405.1 GCA_016210785.1 Armatimonadota bacterium | reverse complement strand
GACGGATGGAGCGCGGCCTCAACCTCACCTGGGAGGTGCGCGACGGCATCAAAGGGCACTCCAAGGGACTGCGCGATTTGGTGGAGGACGAGGCGGGTCTGCCCGTCACGCTGGAGGCCCAGGTGGTGCGCCTGGCCGACCGCATCGCCTACGTGCACCACGACACCGACGACGCCATCCGCGCCCGCGTCATCGAGGAGGCGGCGGTGCCTGAGCGGGTGAAGGCGGTGCTGGGCGTCACACGCGGCCGGTGGCTGGATACGCTGGTGCACGACGCCGTGGCCCAGATCACCGATCGGGGCGCGGTGGCCCTCAGCCCGGCGGTGCGGGAGGCGCTGAATCTCCTGAAGGATTTTCTGACCGTGAACGTGTATCTCGGGTCCCAGGCCAAGGCGGAGGTGGGGAAGGCCCAGAACGTGCTCGCGGGGTTGTTCGAGTACTGCCTGGCCCATCCGGAGGACATCCCGCAGGAGTACCGGGACGCCATGGCCGACGGGGAGCCGCTTCATCGCGCCGCCTGCGACTACCTGGCCGGCATGACGGATCGGTACGCGATCCGCATGGCGCAGCATCTGCTCATTCCGAGGACCTGGGCCTTTTTCTGATCGAAGACCATGCGCAGGACCGGCTCTGCCGGGTCCGAGCATCGTTTGTGTGTGGGTCCATGCATGATCAAGGGGAGGGGGAGGTATCGGAAGGGGGCGCCGTGAGTCGGCGAGCGTGGTAGGATGAGGCGGGTTCCGGCAAGGTGGCACGTGCCGGAAAGCGCCCTCCCCCTCCGAGAAAGGACATGGGCCTTGTTTTGATGAGTGAGGAGGCCGGGCGCTCACCCGCCCGGGGATCCGGAAGGGAGATGGGATCGCAGCGAGAACCACAAGGCCCACACCGGTGAGCACCAGAGCGCGTGTGAGAAGACATTGCAGGGAGGGAGGCCAATGGCGCTCCGCGGTACGGTCAAGTGGTTCAACCCCGAGAAAGGGTACGGATTCATCGCACGCGAGGGGGGACGAGACGTCTTCGTTCACTACTCGGCGATTCAGATGGAGGGGTTCAAGACGCTGGAGGAGGGGGAGGTCGTCGAGTTCGAGATCGTGGATGGCACCCGGGGACCGCAGGCGGCCAACGTGGTGCGCGTTCGGGAGTAGACGTCCGCCGGCATGGTGCCGGGCGAAGGCAGGTGACGGATGGGCTGCCGGGCGGGACGGCAGGAAACCCCCGCGCCGGGGCCTAACATCTTTCTTAGGGGAGGGCAACCGCCCCCACCCGGCCGGCGTGCCGCGTACGCCGGCTCCCCAGGGAAGGCGCCGGAGGATGCCCCCGCGGCCCCGCGCACCCCGCCGTAGAGGAGAACAATCGATGAATGTCATCGTCCAGGGTCGCCAGATCGAGGTGACCGAGGCGCTCAAGGATTACGCCACCCGCAAGGTCGAAAAGATCACAAAGTACTTCAACCACATCCAGGAGGCCCAGGTGGTGCTCCGCGTGGAGCGCCGGCGGAGCGTGGGCCGCGCCCAGGTGGTGGAGGTGACGGTCTGGGGCGATGGCCTAGTGCTGCGCGGCGAAGAGGCCACCGGGGACATGTACGCCTCCATCGACCGCGTGGTGGAGCAGTTGGAGAAGCAGATCGGGAAGTACCGCAGCCGGATGATCGACAAGCGTCGGCTGGACGAGTCGCGGCGGCGCCGGCGGGAGCGCGCGGCGACCGCGGTCGAGGCCGAGGCGCCGCCCGCGGAGCCGGACATCGTGCGCACGAAGCGGATTGCGCTCAAGCCGATGCCCCCGGACGAGGCGGTCATGCAGATGGAGTTGCTGGGGCACGACTTCTTCGTCTTCCGCAACTCGCAGAACAACCAGGTGAGCGTCATCTACCGCCGGCGCGGTGGAGGGTACGGGTTGATCGAGCCCGAGTGAGCCGCGTCCCGCGGATACCCAGGTTTCTCGCCAGTGGACCATCCTCAACAGCCCAGGGGAGCCGCGCTGGCCGAAGAGGCGCTCTGCCGCCTGGCGGGCGTGGTGGCGGCGCGGGTGGAGACCGACGCGCGGGGTGCTATCGAAGTCGTGCACGTGCTCGCCCGCCCCGAGCGCAGCCCCAAGATCCTGGCCAACGACGTGGTTTCCCTGCTGGCCGCCGAACTGGGCCTGCTCATCGATCCCCGGCAAATCCGCATCGCGCTCCTGCGTGCCGATGAAGCCAGCGCGCCTGCGCCCGCGGCGCGGCTCAAGTTCAGCGGCCTCACCGTCTCCAGCGCCAGCCAGGCCGCGGAGATCCGCGTGATCCTGGAGAGCGGCGGTCTGACGTACGAAGGGAATGCCTCCGGTCCCGGGGCGCCCCACCGGCGCCTCGATCTGGTGGCGGAGGCGACCCTGCGCGCGGTGGAGACTTTCCTGCGCACCGGCGGGCTGTTCGTGGTGGACGGCGTGAGCCTGATGTCGGTGGGCACCCGTCAGGTCGCCGTCGCGGTCGTCTCCCTGATGGCCCCCGACGAGGAACTGCTGTGTGGTTCCTCCATCGTGCGCGACGATGCGCGGGAGGCGGTGGTGCGGGCCGTGTTGGACGCGGTGAACCGCCCTGTCTCATGGCTGGCCGGAGCGTGATGCGCGGTGCGCCGCGCGGGCGTCGTCGTCACCTCTCATCTTCTGCGCCGGGGTGGGTGCGCTCGGCGCCCTGGGAACCACCGCGTCCGTGCAGCTCCCCTAGTGCACTGTCGCATAAGTTCGACACCAGTTCGACTCGCGAGAGTGCTCATTTGACAAGGCTTTTGGCCGTCGTGGCTCGTGCCGGACCTGCGCAACGGTGCACTAGGAGCCCGTCTCGGGAAGGTCATGCGCAGGGCCGGCTTCGCCGAGCCCGAGCATGGCTGGTACGTCGGTACCCGCACCGTCGCGGGTGCGCCGTGAGTATGGTGAGCGCGGTAGAGCGGAACACCTTGCACCGAG
>JACQTN010000404.1 GCA_016210785.1 Armatimonadota bacterium | reverse complement strand
TACGACGCCATCGTCATCGGCGTGGGCGGCATGGGCAGCGCCGCCCTGTATCACCTGGCCCGCCGTGGCGTGAAGGTGCTGGGGATCGAGCGGTTCGACATCCCCCACAGCATGGGCTCCTCCCACGGCGTCAACCGCATCATCCGGCTGGCCTACTGGGAGCATCCCTCCTACGTGCCGCTGCTGCGCCGGGCCTACGAACTGTGGCGGGAGATCGAGAACCGCTCGGGCGAGCGGTTGCTCTGGATCACCGGCTCCATCGACGCGGGACCGGAGACCTGCGACACGGTGCGGGGATCCCTCCTCTCCTGCGAGATGCATCACCTGCCCCATGAGGTGCTCGACGCGTCCACGCTCCACCGGAGGCACCCCGGGTATCGTCTGACGCCCGACATGGTCGCGGTGTACCAGCCCGACGGCGGGTTCGTCCTGTCGGAGCGGGCGATCGCCGTCTACACCATGGCGGCCCAGGACCTGGGCGCGGAGGTGCACGCCCGGGAGCGGGTGCTGAAGTGGGAACCGGATGGGGAGAGCGTGCGGGTGCGCACCGACCGGGGCGAGTATCGCGCCGGGCGCCTGGTGGTGACGGCCGGGGCGTGGGCGGCCACCATGCTGCCGCTCCTGGCGACACTGGCCGTGCCGGAGCGCCAGGTCCTCATCTGGGCGCATCCGCGGCGCCCCGAGCACTTCCGCCTGGGCGCGTTCCCGGTCTTCAACATGGAGGCGCCGGAGGGACGCTTCTACGGCTTCCCCGTGTACGACATCCCCGGCTTCAAGTTCGGGAAGTACCACCACCGGCGCGAACAGGTGGACCCGGACCGCATGGACCGCGAGGCCCACCCGGAGGACGAGCAGGTGCTGCGGGAGGGCATCCGGCGCTACTTCCCCGACGCGGACGGCCCCACGATGACCCTGAAGGCCTGCATCTTCACCAACACCCCGGATGAGCACTTCATCCTCGACCGCCACCCCGAGTTCCCGCAGGTCGCCATCGCCGCGGGGTTCTCGGGACACGGCTTCAAGTTCTGCAGCGTGATCGGCGAGATCATGGCCGACCTGGCGATGGAGGGCGGCAGCCCCCTGGACCTCAGCCTGTTCCGCCTGCAGCGCTTCGCCGGCCGGGGCTGATCTCTCAGCGCATCCTGCGTCACGGACTACGTGGACGGGGTGATCGCGGGCGAGTGGGGCGACCTGGACGCCATCCACGGCGAACTGGGGACAGCCGCCGCCCGCATCAGCCTCCGCGCCATCGCCCGCGCCGAACTGACCGACGGCTGCGGGTGTGGTGCCTTTCGGATGGCGCGGCCGGGCAGGTACGCGGTGGCGGCCCAGGCCGGCTCTGCCCCGGCGACTGGGGTGTCCGATTGCGGTGATGGGTAGCGGAGCACCGTTACCGGTGCCCGCATCATTATCCCCGGGTTCAGTTGGCAATCGGCACGTCCTGTGGCCATCCACACCCCATGCCTTCTTATCGCTTGCTCCGGGGATCGTAGGCGTCGCGTAAACCGTCGCCCAGCAGGTTGAATCCCAGGACGAAGACAAGGATAGCGAGACCGGGGAAGGCGGCGACGTGTGGCGCTACCCGCATATCGGCGCGCGCGTCGGCCAACATGACTCCCCACTCGGCCGTCGGCGGCTGAGCGCCGAGTCCCAGGAAGGAGAGGGCAGAAACTGTCAGGGCCCCGAACGCCACGTTGAGGCTCGACTGGATGATAATGAGGCTCAGACTGTTGGGCAGGATGTGCCGCCAGATGATGAGGCGGTTCGTTGCGCCCAGGGAGCGCGCCGCGATGACAAACTCCCGCTCCCGCAACCGCAAGGCCTCGGCACGGACCAACCGGACATAGGTCGGCGTCGAGAACACGGCGATCGCAATGCTGACCGTCGACAGCGCGATGCCCAGCGCGCTGGTGATCGCAATCGCCAGCAGCATCGCCGGAAAGGCGAGCAAGATGTCGGTCAGCCGCATGATGATCGTGTCGAAGAAGCGACCGTAGTAGCCGGCGATCAGGCCGAGCGGCACGCCAACGCTCACCGCCGCCAGGACGCCGACAACGGCGACGGGAATGGTGACGCGTCCGCCATGCATCACCCGACTGAAGACATCGCGACCGAGGTTGTCGGTTCCAAACCAGTGCAGCCGGTCAGGATTCCGAAGCGCCGCGGCCAGGTCGGCATCATCCGGGCCGTAGGGCGAAATGATCGGCGCGAACATTGCTGCCAGCACCATCAGCGCCACGAGCAGGGCGCCCACCGCGGCGCCGCGATTGCGGGCGAACCGCCGTAGCGGACCGCGCTCACGTGGTTTGCGGCCAGTCATGAGACGGATGCCTGTTCGACGGTGGAGCGGCTTCGGCCACCTTAGTCTCCGACTGAGGAATACCTGATGCGCGGGTCGACGACACTGTAGAGTAGATCAACGACAAGGTTCACGACGACGAAGGTCACCGCACTGATCAGTACACCCCCCTGCACGATCGGAAAGTCCCGCGCCTTGATAGCATCGACCAGGAAACGGCCGATACCGGGCCAGGCAAAAACCGTCTCCGTTAGTACTGCGCCACCGAGGAGTTGCCCGGTCTGCAGGCCAATCACGGTGATCACGGGAATGAGTGCATTCTTCAGAGCATGGCGCGCGAGGACGACGCGCTCTCGCAATCCCTTGGCGCGGGCTGCCTGCACGTATTCTTGGTTGAGAACGTCCAGCATCGACGCTCGAGTCATGCGGGCGACGACGGCCATGGCAAGCGTGCCCAGCGTGATGGCAGGGAGGATCAAATGGGCGAAGCCCCCACGGCCGGCTGATGGAAGCCAACCGAGCTGCAGGCTGAAGAGCAGCATGAGCATGAGGCCGAGCCAGTACGCCGGCGTTGAGATACCCACGAGCGCCAGGACGCTCAGGCCGCTGTCGATGAAGCTGTACTGTCGCGTCGCCGAGACGATGCCAATCGTGAGACCGAGGGTGACGGCAACGACCGTCGCCGCCGCGGTGAGCTCGACCGTGGCCAGGTACCGGGGCCAGAGGTTCAACAGGACCTGCTCCCGTGTTGCGAGCGAACGACCCATGTCGCCCTGGAGGAGGCGCCTGACGTACCGAAGGTACTGGATGTGGAGCGGCTGGTCGAGGCCGAGAATCCGGCGAACCTCTTCCACCTGTTCGGGTGTCGCATTGATCCCGGCCACCATTCGGGCCGGGTCCCCCGGCGTCAGATGGAGCATCATGAAGACGACGACCGAAACTCCAAAGAGCACCGGTCCGAGCAACGCGATTCGGCGACCCGCGTAGGCTGCCATCAGACCCTCTGCGCCAGACTGCAATGTATCTTGGACGAACAGTGCAGGGGACGTGACTGGAATGTGTCACGTCTTTGGTTGACATTCGGGTACAGCACCCTGCGTCTGTTGTGCTGCTATCATCACCTTTCCCTTCATGGCCCGCAGCTGCAACTTGCCCGCAACCTTGGCAGAGCACCATACCCACGCAGTCGACGGAGACGTGGCTCGATGCCCAGCAGGACGGTCGCCAACCAGTGATGCTTCTGCTTGCTGGTCGTCCACCGGTCCACCTTGGCCGTCCGGTCCTCCCCTCCAAGCGAGCAGAGGGAGCGAGGGATCTCGTCCATCGGAAGCTGACCGTGTCAGACGAGATCCCTCGTTGCCTGTCTGCGTGCGATGGCGGTCTTGCGCTGCTACGATACGAAGCTCGCCCTCCGTAGGATTAGGGGCTCATCCGGCGCAAGGTAGACACCAGCCACCTTCTTGCTGACGCCGGTCATCACCATCTGGTAGTGCATGAGCAGGAAGGCCGCCTCCTCCACGGCCAACTTCTGCGCCTCGGCGTAGTACGCAGCGCGCTTGTTCCGATCTACTTCCGCGGCCGCCTTCCTGAGTGCCTCGTCCACTTTGGGGTTATTGAAGGAGGCCCAGTTCATGAACTTCCGAGCGTACCGGCTGTGCAGCCCCAACTGCAGCGAGTCAACGTTCCCGCCGCCCGGAGCCCAGCCCCAAAGAGCCAGGTCGAACTGGAGAGTGTTCAGCGCCTGGAGGTAAGTCGGGAAGTCGCCGAAAGCCTGCAGTTCGACATCGAAGCCGACCTTCTTCAGCATGCTCTGAACGGCGACGCTGATCTCCTTATCGTTCACGTACCGCCCCTGCGGTGTCCAGATCACGAGCTTGGTGCCTTCGGCAACACCTGCCTGCTTGAGCAGGCTCTTCGCCCTTGCTGGATCGTACGAATATGGCGTCTGCTTCGCGTAGAACTCGACCTTGTTGCTCACCGGTGAGTCGGATCGGACGGCGTAGCCCCTCAGGATATTCTTGATGATCGACTCCCGGTCCACGGCATGGTTCACCGCCTTGCGGACGCGAATGTCCTTCATCAGCGGTCGGTTCTGGTTGAGGTAGTACCAGACACTCCGGATAGTCGTCGTCCTTAGAATGGACACCTTGGCGCTACGCTCCAGACGTAGCGCGTCGGTGATCGGCACGCGGTCGATCACGTGCGACTCGCCGGTCTCGAGCTGCACAACGCGCGCCGAGCTCTCGGGAACAATCTTGTAGACGATCTTGTCGAGCTTGGCCGGTTCGCCCCAGTAGTCGGGATTCTTCTCAAGGGTGAGGTGGTCGCCCTTGACGTACTCGACGTATTTGAACGGACCGGAGCCGACCGGCTGGAGGCCGTAGTTCTCGCCGTGCTTGGCGATGGCCGCAGCGCTCATGATGGCGCCAGGGTGGCTCGAGACAGCGCGTGCAAAGAGTGCGTACGGCTTCGTCATCGTGAACTTCACCGTCTTCGGGTTGATGATGTCAACCCTGGCGATCATGTCGAGCTCGTTCTTGGCTGCCGAAGCCCGGGTCGGCGCGACCAGCCGTTCGAACGTCGCCTTCACCGACTCAGCCGTGAACGGCGAGCCGTCGTGAAACTTGACCGGCTTGTCAGTCAAGGTGAATGTGTAGCTCATCGCGTTGCTGTCCGCTTCCCACTTGGCCGCGAGCATCGGCTGCATCGAGCCGTCCGGCGTGTAGGACCAGACAAGGAAGTCGTACATATGAGACCGAATGCCCGACGTCGAGGTCTCCGACGTGAGCTGCGGCTCGAGGCTCGAGACCTCGGCACCAATCGCAACGGTCAGCGTGCCGCCTGGCCTGGACGCCGGCCTGGCAGGTGCCGGGGTCGCTTGCGGTGCCTGCGTTGCCTGGGATGCTGCTCGCGTCGGCTGCGCAGCCTGCAGAGTGGCGAGCAGAGTCGCAGTTGGGGGCGCAAGCAGGACCCCGCCCGCGGCGCGGATGAACGCCCGTCGGGAGACACGGCTTAGTGGAGCGTCACGGACACCTTTCGTCATCTGGGTGACCTCCTTGCTTGACGAGCTGGAGACAGGTGTCAAGGCACACCGGTAGACGCGTGAGAGTCTTTCCGCTGCCTCTTGCGGTAGCCTCCTTTCTCCGCCCTCACCGCGCGGCTTGCCCCGCCGAGATGAACGGCGGCGCACTCGATTAGTGACCCAACTCGGGTTCAGGCCAACTCCTTCAGGACGGTCCGAACGACGTTACTGGCCTCATCGAGCGCATCCAGGACGCGATTCCGCGCCCTGACCATGGCAACCCACCATGTCTGGAACTCCTCCGAGTCGCGCGGGTACTTGGACAGGGTAGGGTACGGGACGAGTGACGGGATCATTTGGGTCTGCCAAGAGTGTCCGTAGCGGTCCTGTCCATATGTGCCGATGTTGGTACAGGCGATCGGGATGAGCGTGCGAGAGATCCCGATCATGGCCCGGTTCAGCAGGTCTGCGACCCGCTCGCCATCGGCAGCCGCGTAAACTTCTTGGCGCCAGCGTGCGCTCAGTTCATCGAACTGGTTCGTGAGTTGCCGGAACTCCTTGGCGCGCTCAACCACCCCGGCCATGTTGATCTCGGGCACCTCGATGCGCGCCATCTCACTCAGACGGTCCACGAAGCGTGTCGCGACTGGGTTGTAGGCGTAGGGCAGGATTGGCTGCGTCAACAGCCCCCACAGCCAGTGCGCGTACACCTGGAGGTGGTGTGCCAATAGATCCTTGTCGATCTTGTCGATGGTATTGTGTAAGGAATGGTGGTACCATCCACAGATCGCCAGCGCAGTTGCCCGTAGCTCCTCGTCGGTAAACCCCATCTCCCCGGAGAGTGTTGGGACTCCGACGCCGAAAAACGAGGTGTCACCGTTCTTCTTTTGGCGTTCCCAGAAGACCGGCATCGTGCCGGCTGCCTTTCGCGTCACTTCAACGGCGTAGGCCTGGATATCGTCGGTCGAGTGCAGGTCCCATCTGGATGTACCGGCGAGTGCCGGTTGGTCGACTTGTAGGTAAGCGACGCAATACTTGCGCAGCCGTTCCCAGTTCACGTCGACGAATCGCGAAGACGAAACCATTGTGCCGGTCTCGTGGCCGACCCAAAAAGCGGTGAGCAGTCCACGGCACAGATCATCCCGGTGCTGGAAAAAGACGCGGGACAACTCCATCATGCAGGCGTTGCCCGCGGCATTGTCGCTCGCTGCCTGGCCAAACCACGAGTCCTGGTGGCCGCCAAGCAGGACGAACTCCCGCTCACGCTGCGTACCGAACTCCGCCGTTGTCAGCGTCAAAGGCGCCCACCGATTGTCGGCCGTGGTACGTAGCCAGACGCGCACCGGCCCTTGGGCGCAAAATGCCTTGAGCCGGAGCCCCTCGGGCCGGGCGATGCCGGCGCAGGGAAGATCGGGTATCTCGCTGTGCAGCGTCTCTGGAGTCGGATTGCCCCAGGCTGATTTCATCGAGCCGAAAGGAACGGCAGGATTCGTCTCATCGCCCCAGTTCATCATGATTTGGGCAATGGAGCCCCGCTTCCAGGCGACATAGGCCTTTTCGTGACGGCCTGGCGCATAGGACAACTCGGAGAGGGTGATCTTTCCGCGAACGTCCTTGCCTTCGTACTCTGTTTCGGCACCCGAGCCAACGTAGACGAGTTCTCCTTCCAGGCCATCGGTCGACGCCGAGTGTCCTAGCGTGTTGCCAGGTATCTCTCGCTGCCCGGGCGACAGGATCCGGACGGCCGCCTCCTCGGGGAAAGAGACGAGGCCGAAGAACTCGTGCAGGCGCGCGTCGAGACCAGCCTTTGCGCAGATGGCGTGGGAATACTCAGCCATCCGTCGGGCGTTGGCCGACCCTGCCAGCCGTGAGGGGATATTCTCCGTGATGTACTCGAGATGGGACCAGGCGCTTTCGACCGAAATCTCCCGAAGGATATCTTGGAGTGGCATCGCAATCCTTCCTCATCGCACACATTGTTCCACGCGCGCCCGCCGGACGGGCGAGGCACGGTGATCACTCTCGCCATAGGGGCGACGGCTTGGGGCGTGCGGATCGAGGGAATGTAGCCGACTGGCCAGCGTGTCCAAGGGCAGTGCACCAACCGTATCGATGGGCGCGAGGCAATCCACAGCGGTGAACTGCGTACTGGAGAGCGCCTTACCGGCCACCAGAGCAATCACCTGTCCGAGACACCGGGGAAGAAGTCCCTATGAATGTGGTTCGCGCCCATCAGCCCAATTCCTGCCGAAGTCCCCGATGCTCCACGTTGCAGTACATCGCAGATACCAAGCCCAACCCGCTGGAATTTGGCATCATGTCAATCTTAGGCCAACTCCCGCCTGGTTCCTGCATCGTCTGGATGGTTCCGTTGACGTCGCGGGGACCCTCGCCTATACTCACACTGCGTGGGCTTTCACGCATGCTCAGTGGTTGGATCTGACAGATTGGCAAAGTCCGGAGTCAAATTGCGGTGAGCATTGTCGAGCAAATAGGCCTGGCGGTCCGCAACTACGAGAATCATGCGTGTCGGGAGGCCGGCCATGGCGTGTCCGGTCTGGCGATTCACCTCGTCACCCCGAATCGTCTTGGATATGCCCTCGGCTGGGTGGTTGCAGCTACCATCGTTGACGCCCGCTACCGGAATTCGGCAATTGACGCCATTCCCATCTACCATCCCGAGCACGGCTGGGACCGATTCTTGATCACGCGGCGGGTGAGTTGCGAGTGTCACAGGGACGAACCGGCCGCCTCCTTGGGCGTGATCTGGCTTCACGGGGCGGATGCCCCACGCTTCCATCTCGCGAGTGGCGTGGAGCTTCCGCTCGGCACGATCTTGCAGAACGATCCGGAGCGCGCGGTCGCCCAGGTGCTTCGTCTCCTCCCCCCTGTCGAGCTGGGCACAGGTGACCACACACACTGCTGGCACGAGCGCGCTGCCCTCTACCCGATGTTTTATGGTGTGGCGGCCGAGCTTGTTCTGGAGTTTCCAGGACTCGTCCCGGCGCGCGAAATCTTCGTCGACGCGCAGCAGATTGAAGGCCAATTTCACCCCCTCTACCTTCTCGGCTTTGTCGACGCCCAGCGGGTTATCTACGACTGGTTCGAAGTCGAGACCGCAGAATACGCTGCCTATTTTCGCATTAATGGTGAACAAGCGGTGTACCAGACCCTTACCGACGGCTGGTCAACAGTTACCAAACCGCTCTCCACCGAGGACCGGGCCGGCATGAAACGGCGTCTCCTTGCCTGGCTCCGCCTCGCGGGTCGACCCGCTCCTGGGACAATCGATTGACAGAACGCCGCGCGTTCCACAACAGCCGGCCATCTCTCTCGAATATCCTACTCAGTTCCAGTTCTCCCCCAGGCGGGTAACGGCTCGCGGCTTTTCCCCACCCGCGACCGCGCTCAGCGCACTCACGGCGTACCGACTTCGCGGCGCACGCGCGACGATGCGGAGTCCGGGACACAGGTGATGCTCGGCCTCGGCCGAGTCGGGCCTGCACATCAATGACGCATGTCATTTCCGAGACGCGTTCCTACCCCGTCCCGGACAGGCGGCCCAGTCCGTAGATGAGCGCCGCGCTGGTCTTGATGCCGCGCCGGAAGCACTCCAGGTCGAAGTTCTCGTTGGGCGCGTGGTTGGACTGGTCCGGGTTGCCGTAGGGGACCAGCATGGACGGGATGCCCAGGCCGCGCACGAAGAGCGCGTCTGGGGCGCTGCCGCCGATGGCGGGATACAGCACGGGATCCTGGCCGAAGGTGGCCCGCACGCTCTCGATCACCAGCGGCGCGTAGGGGTTGTCGAGATCGGACCGGCTGGGGTGGTAGTGCCCCAGGCGGATGACCTCCGCGTCGGATGTGTGCGCCTTCGCGTGGGCGGCGAACTTCTCCCAGATGTCATCCGGGTCCTGATCCACCACCAGGCGCATGTCAATCTTCGCCCTGGCCTCGCCCGGGATCGTGGTCTGGAAGCCCGGGCCCGTGTAGCCCGCGGAGAATCCGGCCACGTTCAGCGTCGGCTGGAACATGATGTTCTCGAAGGGCACGCCGGTACTGGCCAGCGGCCTGTCTAGCCATGTGATGCCCAGCTGGCGCTCCAGCGACTCCATGTCCCAGGGGATCTGGAGGACCACCTCCCGCTCCCGCGCGGTCATGGGCCGCACGCGATCGTAGAAGCCTTTGATGGTGACGCGGCCGTCGGCGTCCTTCATAGACATGATGAGGCGCATCAGGTGCTGCGCGGCGTTGGGCATGATGCCCCCGAACTGCCCGGAGTGGGCGTTGCGGCGCGCGGTGTGCGCCCTCAGCTCCACCTTCAAGATGCCCCGCACGCCGAAGCAGATGATGGGCCGGCCCGACGGGTGGTAGCTGCCGTCCGCCCAGTACATGAAGTCGGCCTTCAAGAGGTCGTGGTGCGCGGCGACCAGCTTGTGCAGGTGGGGGCTCGCGGACTCCTCCTGCCCGTCGATGATGAACTTGACCCCGGCCGGCACGCAGCCCAGCACCGCCTGCAGCGCGCGCACCGCGCAGAAGGTGGCCCAGAACTGGCCCTTGTTGTCGCTGGTGCCGCGGCCGTACAGCTTGCCGTCGCGGATCGTGGGCTCGAAGGGCGGGCTCTGCCACCCGTCCAGCGGCTCCGGCGGCTGGACGTCGTGGTGGCCGTAGACGAGCACCGTGCGGGTCCCCGGCGGACCCTGGGCGTGGGCGAACACGCAGGGATTACTCTCGGCCCACAGCACGCGGGGATTGACGCCGTCCAGTGCCACCAGCGCGCAAACGGCATTAGCGCTGGTCTCCAGGTCAGTACCCCTGGCGCTGATGCTCGGGATGCGCAGCAGCGTGTACAGGTCGTCCAGGTACCGCTGGAAGTGCTGGTCGATGTGATCGAAGACCTGCCGCAGGTCAGCCATGGGTTCCCTCCCTCTCCTCGCCTGAGCCGGCAAATCCCACCGCCGCACCGAGCTCCAGGCCCATCTCCTCTCCCGACAGAGCCCCCGGCGTCAGAATGACCAGATTCATGTGATTGGGCATGTGGGTGAGATCGTACCCGGCGAGACGCCCCACCACGCGACCGCCCACGCGCACCTCATCGCCGGCCACCAGCACTCCCCCGCTGAGAAACTCCACGAAGCCCAGGAAGGCCACGCGGTTGACGACCCTCCCCGGACCGGCCTTCGGCTCGTCCACCGCCACCAGCTCGTGCACCTCGCCCGCCGTGACGGCGCGCGACGGCTGGGGGATCAACTCCAGCTCCCGCCCCTCGAGGTGCCCTCTCAGGACCACCACGAGCCTCCCCGCGACCGGCGACTTCTGCGCAAAGAAGTTTTCCTGGAGGAGCCCGGTCACGTAGGGATCGGTCGGCACCATGGAGGTCACCCGCCGGTCAGGACCGCGCCGCCTCGCGGCGCATTTCCCGGACGCCGGAGTGGCGGCCGATGATCTCCAGGGCCCGGAAGAGCGCCCGCACCATGACACGGGCCTCCTTCTCCATGAGGCGGCCGTCCTCGTCCGTGGTGCCCATGCCCAGCGAGATGAAGATGTTGGCATCGTACCCGATGGTCGGCACCAGCCCGGCGGCCTTCATGGCATTCTGCACCACGTTGCTCCCCGCGTACATGTCCTCGATGGTGAAGATGGGAAACCCGGGGCAGCCCTGGTCCCACGTCTGCTCGTAGTTCACTTCTACAGCCATGGAATTGTGCGATCTGGTGATCAGCCAGCCGTCGCCGTACTGCCGGAGATCGCTCCGCTGGAACTCCTCGCGGGTGAGCGCGTACAGGTGATCCAGCGGCTCTTGAAAGCTCTCCGGGCGCTCCAGCAAGACTTCCATGGCGGCGATGCCGCCCAGCAGAGCCTCCTTGCCGGGATCGACGGTGACATAGGCGGCCTTCCCGTGGGACCGGGTGGTTCCCCATCGATCGCCATGGATGCCCAGGGCGCGCCGGATGGGGAGCATGGCGTTTTCCCGGCCGACGATGAGCCCCACAGTGGGGGCGCCCGCGGCCTTGTCCATGCTGTAGGTCATGACGTCCGCGCCCGTGGCGCGGATGTCGGTGCCCACGAAGGGCACGCCCCAGGCGTTGTCGGTCACGTAGGGCACGTTGTAGCGCCGGGCCAGGGCGGCGATGCGCCGCTGGAGCAGCGGGGTACCGTCCGGGTCCCTGGCGCCGTGCCCGTACCCCGGCGTGTCATACCCCAGCGACGCGAACCCGGCCAGCAGCGGCGCGTGGATCGCCGCCTGGTCGGCCAGGGTGGCCGCGGTCGCCTCGGCATCGACGCGGCTCAGCAGGGGCACCGGATGATACCGGATCCCGTGGCAGGGGTACTCCGCGCCGGCCATGGGGACGATCACGGTGTCCAGGTTCTCGAGGCGTTTCCCGGCCATGCCCATCTCTCCCGCGGTCACTCCCCGGTCCGCGTACAGGTCTTTGTAGCGGGGAGGAAACGGGCGCCCGTATCCGGCCTGGTGGTGCATGTGCCGCTCGTAAGGCGCGATGTAGCGCGTGCGGTAGTTCTCACCGCGGCCCGCCAGCGGCGGGGTGAAGAGCGCGTCGTACGCCACCCACAGGGCGGCCTCGCAGGTGGCAATCATGGCGCCGTCGTAGTCGTCGCCGTAGTAACTCTTGACCAGGCGGCGGACCTCGACGTCGAGGGCCGAGTTCTCGATCACCTTCCGCGCCCCCGCGTCGATCGCGGCGCTCACCCGGCGCGTGAGCAGCCCGTGGCAGCTGGAGACGGCGCCGGTCAGCCCGATCCGCCCCCGCATGTCGTCGGTGACCCCGGCGTCGGCGGCGGCCCGCCTGACTTCGTCGTAGATGGCGGCGGCGCTGCGAGCAAGGGTATCGTATAGCTCGAAGCGGTAGATCTGTGATCCATTCGGCCGGCGCGACATCTGGCTCGCCTCCCTTTTGTGGCGCGTGAGTTACTTCGCATTCGGGCTCCCGTCCCCCTTCGAGACAGCAGCCCGCCCCCCCACGGTGTTCAGTCAGGCCGGCCGTGTGTCCTACCCGCCTCGTTCGCCCCGCGCGCCCTCACTCGGCGCCGGCGAAGACGGCGGCCCGCGGCAGGAGAGGACGCGAAGAGAACGAAGCCCAGAGCGTAGGCCGCGCCTGGAAGGAGGCATGCCCGCATGATTCGTCCAGAGGGCTCATGGGTGGCGCTGGTCACCCCGTTCACCGAGCAGGATACCATCGACGTCGAAGGGTTGCGCACGCTGATCGACTTCCAGATCGCCCACGGCACCGCCGGGCTGCTGGTCATGGGCTCGGCGGGCGAAGCCACGCTGCTCAGCGCCGACGAGCGACGGCGCGTGACCGACGCGGCGATGGAGGCCACATCCGGCCGCATCCCGGTCTTCGTGGGCACCACCTGCCTCAGCACCCGTGAGACCGTCGAACTGAGCCGCTACGCCGAGCGCGCCCGCGCCGACGGCCTGCTGCTGCTGGTGCCACCCTACGTGAATCCCTCCCAGGACGCCATCGCCGGCCACTTCCGCGCCGTGGCCTCTGCGGTCTCGCTCCCCCTGGCCGTCTACAACAACCCGTCGCGGGTCGGCGTGAACATCGACCCGCCGACCATCATCCGCCTGGCGGAGGAAATTCCCACCCTTGTCGCCGACAAGGAGGCCATGGGGCGGGCCGCGCAGGTGGAGGAGGTGCTGGAGGGCACCGGGGGTCGCCTCCGCGTGCTCTGCTGCGACTTCCCGGGCTACGGGTTGCTCTTCCCCACCCTGGGCGCCGGCGGACACGGGACAGCCAACATCTCGGGCAACGTGATCCCGCGGGAGATGGCGGAGATGTCGCAGCCGTGGCGGAGCATGGACGATGTGCAGCGCACGCGCCGCGTCTACTTTCAGTGCCTCCCGCTGCTGCGCGCCATGTACTGGCTGTCCAACCCCATCGTCGTGAAGGCCGCGCTGCGGCTGTTGGGGCTGCCGGCGGGCCGGGTGCGGGCGCCTCTGGAGGATCTCCGGGGCGGCCGCCTGGAGCAACTCGGCGGTCTTCTGGATCAACTGGGAGTCACCTCCCGGTACGGCCGGGTGAAACCGCGGGCCCGCTGAGCGCGCGCCCCGCGCGACCGCGGCCGGTCCACCCATTCAACTCCACCCTGGAGGTGCGTGATGCCGCGACGGAATACACCCAGCCTGACCCCCGAGGACGCGCGCCGGCTGCACCGTGAGGCCTTGGTCATCGACACCCAGCAGCCCCCGGCCACCACCGGGCTCCTGTTCACCGAGGCGATGCGGGCGGCGGTGATGGAGCACCACCGCAAGGGCATGTCGCGCGAGGACGCCATGCCGCTGCTGGTGGACATGGCGGCCCAGGAACTCGTCACCTCCTCGGCCGCGCGCGAGCAGTACCTGGACGTCTGGAACAAGGCGGGCGTGACGGTGGCCTGCGGGACCTACTCCGGGTCCCACAAGATCAGCGACGCCTACGACATGGCGTCGAAGCGCATCGCCCAGGCGCACGCCATCGTGGACGCGCTGGACGGCGAGATGATCCTGGTGCGCAGGACCGCGGACATCGAGCGCGCCCGCCGCGAGGGCAAGCGCGGACTCATTCTTGACTTCCAGAACACCACGCCCTACGCGGACAACCTGGAGCGCATCAACCACTTTCACAACCTGGGCGTCCGGATGGTGCAGTTGACCTACAACCTGCGGAACCTGGTGGGCGATGGCTGCACCGAAGCCTCCCAGGGTGGCCTCTCCACTTTTGGCCGGGAGGTGGTGCGCCGGCTGAACGAGACCCGAACGCTGGTGGACGTGAGCCACTGCAGCGAGCAGGTGGGCTGGGATGCGCTGAAGGTCTCCGCCGCGCCCATCGTGGTGTCCCACTCGGCCAGCAAGGCGGTCTGCTACCACGACCGCGGGAAGACCGACGAGCTGGCCAAGGCGGTGGCGGACCGGGGCGGGTTCTTCGGCGTCGTGGTCATCGCCGGGTTCATCTCCGAGTCCAAGGAACCGACGCTGGATGACTTCTGCCGGCACGTGGAGCACCTGGTGAACGTGTGCGGGATCGACCACGTGGGCATCGGCACCGACAAGGCGGGGCCGGGGCCGGGCACCGAGTCCCTCATCGAGTACCCCAAGGACATGCCCAAGCGCCGTGCCGGCAGCTTCGGCTGGGACGGGTTCCGGGACGCGGAGCACCGGATCACGCCCGATTATCACCTGAACGGCTTTGAGGACTTCCGCGACTGGCCCAACCTCACCACGGCGCTGGCCAGGTGGGGGTTTGACGAAGAAGAGCTGCGCAAGCTGCTGGGCTTGAACTTCCTGCGGGTGTTCAAGGATGTCGTCGGCTAGCCTACAAGGTTGGAAGGTTGGGTGGAGTGTTTTTACGCCACTCCACCCTTCACCACATGCCCGGACGGGGGAGGCCCTTCGCCGACACGTGCTACGTTCTTCAAGGGGTGCGCCGTCCTACCGCGCTTACCGGACTCACGGCGCCCCCATAACCCTCGCCCGCGACGGTGCGGAGCCCGGAATACCGGTGATGCTCGGCCTCAGGGCCGTGTGGGGCATGAACTTCCTTCTGCAGACCGTCCTCAGCGTCTACCGCCACCTGTACGGCATCAACGTGTTCACGGCCCTGGGGTGGGTCCCGCTCACTCTGGGCGCGATCCTCTTTACCGCCCGCTTCCCCGACTGGTACCGGCAGCGCGCCCAGGCGGCGCTGCGGCAACAGAAGACCTGACTACCGCCGGTACCGCGGCAGCACCTCGCGCCCCAGCCGGGCCATCTGCTTCTCCATCCCCGCGAAGTCCTGGCGGAAGTCGAAGATCAGGTGGCCGACGCCCAACGCGGCGAACCTGTCGCTCCCCTCGCAGATCTCCGCGGCCGTCCCCGCCAGGATCATCCCGGCCAGGTCTTCAAAACGCTCGAACGCGCCCGAAGGGGGGCGGAGGAGATACGGGGAGCGGTTGGCTTCTGCGATGATAGCCGGGACGTCGAGGAGCCGGCGCGCTTCCTCGGACGTGTCGCCGATGCTGGCCAGCGCGACCATGGCCACCAGAGGGGGATCCTGCCTCCCGGCCTCCTCGCGCATCTCCCGGAACCGGCGCAGCCGGGCGGTGAACGTCGCGTAGGTCTGGCGGCTGGCCAACCAGCCGTCGCACCGGGCGGCCCGGCGCAGCGCGCCCTCGGTCTGGCCACCCATGAGGATCGGGATCGGGACCCGGGGACGGGGCGTGAGCCAGATCTCCGGGATCCGAAAGTGCCTGCCTTCATAGTTGAAACGGTCGCTGGTAAACGCAAGCCGCAGGATCTCCGCAAACTCCTCCGTCATCGTGAACCTGGCCCTGGCCCGCAGGCCCACGGCGGTGAACTCGTGGTCAAACCGGCCGGCGCCGATCCCGGCCATCACGCCGGCCCGCGCAAACGCCGCGAGCGTCAGGTAACTCTGCGCGGTGACGAGGGGGTGGCGGAAGGGGATGATGACCGCGGTCCCCAGCGTGACGGCCGGCGCGGCGGCCGCCACCGCGGCCAGCGTCGTGAAGGGTTCCAGAAACGTCGGGTCCTGATCCTCAAAGCCATGCGGCTCATAGACCAGGTGATCGCGTACCCATACCGAGTGAAACCCGGCCTGCTCCGCGGCCCGGGCCGCGGAGAGGACGCGTTCGGGAGTGCCCAGCCGGCCGAAGTGCGGGAGCAGCACGCCGAACTTCATCGCAGAACCTCCGTCGAGGAAAGACGCCGGTAACTTCGTGCCGCTCCGCCGACCTCCTGCTCTTCTCTTCGCGTCGCGTGGTGCGGCGCAAGCCGTCATGCCGCACGCGCGCGCCAGGACTTGGAGGCGCCAGCGTCGAAACCATTGTCGACGTGCTGCAGGAACATCTGCCGCGGCTCACCCATCCCGACCACACCCGGAGGTGGAGAACATGACGGTTTTGACGCGCATGCTCGCGATCGCCGTGGTCGTGGCGTTGACGAGCGCCGTGGCGTCGTTCAATGTGGCATCGGCCCAGGCCGATCCGAGACCGGAGCTGAAGGTGAGGCTGTGGTTCTCCCGGCCCGGCGGGATCTTCGACCCGCACCGCTGGCGGTACACCTCCGACTGGTTCGTCTACCCCAGCCTCTTCAACTGGCTGGTGCGCTGGAAGCCGGGCACCGGCGGGAATGTCCTGGAGCCCGACCTGGCCGAACGCTGGACGGCGAGCGACGACGGCACGGTCTACACGTTCCACCTCCGGAAGGGCGTACAGTTCCACCGGGACTTGGGGGAGATGACCGCGGAGGACGTCGTCTTTTCCTTCAAACGCCAGATCGACGATCCCCGGATGTCCTTCCACAGCCAGGTGCAGCGACAGATCGCGGCGGTGGAGGCGATGGACAGGTACACCGTGAGGATCAGGCTCAAAGAACCCAATGCCGCGTTCATCTCCACGCTGGTGGCCTTCCGGCAGGGGTTCATCGTCTCGAAGAAGGCGGCCGAGCAGATGGGCGCCGACTTCGCGAAGACTCCTGTGGGCACGGGCCCGTTCATGCTGGAGCGCGTCGCCACCGGGCGAGAGGTGGTCGTCACCGCGCACGACCGGTACTTCCGGGGCCGCCCCGCGGTCCGGCGCATCACCTACGCGCACATCCCGGATGAGGTCGTGGCGGCGACGGCCTTGATCAAGGGCGAGTTTCACATCATCTGGACCCGCGCCAACCCGGAGGCGGTGCGGCTCCTCCAGCAGGCCTCCGGGGTCAAGACCGAGCGGGTGATCGTCTACGACTCGCTCCGGCACGTCGCCATCAGCCCGAACTTCAAGCCCACCCAGGACGTCCGCGTCCGGCGGGCCCTCTCCTACGCCATCAACCGCCAGCAGATCGGCGCGGCGCTCCCGGGCCTGGAGCTGCCCACCGACATCATCCGGCCGGGACGCCTCTTTGGCGGCAGCAGCAATGTGTCCCGCTACCCGTACAGCCCAGCGAAGGCCAAAGAACTCCTGGCGCAGGCAGGCTACGCGGGAGGCTTCCGGGTCCGCATCCTGCTGGAGACCAACACCTACCAGGAGATCCTGGCCAGCGTGGTCCAGGCCAACTGGCGCGACGCCGGGATCGACGCCGTCCTCGACCCGCTGGAGTCCAACGCGGCGTTCGACAAGAGGAACAAGCTCGACTTCGACGTGAGCATCAACTCCGTGGGGCGCCCCGCTGACCCCGATCTCTTCTTCTCGGACTTCTTCTGGTCCGCGGCCAAACCGCCGGGCGGCCAGAACTTCTTCGGCTACAGCGCGGTGGACGACCTTATCCTTGCCGGGCGGCGCGAGCAGAATCGCGCGAAGCGCCAGTTGATCTACGAGCAGATCAACCAGAAACTGATGAGCGACCTTCCCGCGCTCCCGCTGACCAACCAGATCTTCGTCTCGGCGTGGAGGGCGCCCGTCACGCAGGTGATCAACGGCGTCAACAACAACTTCTGGGCGGAGACGATCAAGGTGCAGCAGTAAGCACCCGGGGGACGTCAGCGCGGCGGCGGGCGTCCCACAGAGGACACCCGCCGCCGTTCTCTGCGCCCTGAGCGAGCCGGTCAGACCCGGGCCCGGTCGGTCACCGGGATACCGCCGCCTTCGGCGCCGCGGTCATCCGCTCCACGAACTCCATCACCTCCGCCAGGCGCACGATGTCCGCGTATTTGGCGTGCATGTCGAAGAGCGAGATCTTGTGCGAGATCTCGAACCGGTCGAAGACGCACTCCTCCACCACCGCCACCTTGAAGTTGTAGGCGTGCCCGTCCACGGCCGATGCCCGGACGCAGCCGCTCGTCGTCGTGCCGGTCAGAATGAGCGAGTCGACGCCCAGACCGACCAGGTAGGACGCCAGCGGGGTCCCGAAGAACGCGCTGGCCCGCGGCTTGCGCAGCAACAGCTCGCCGGGCTGGGGGGTGATCTCGGCGACGATGTCGGCGCCGTCGTGCGGGAAGTCGGGGATCTTCACCTCCTCCGCCCCGCGCGCGTTCTTCATGGTCCCGGGGCGGTGCGTGTCCTCCCTGGCGTTCGTGGTATAGACGACGGGCAGACCGGCGCGGCGCGCCGCGTTCAGCAGGCTGGCGATGTGCCTGACGCCTTCCCATCCCTGGAGGCCGCAGCTGTAGGGCCAGCGCCTGACCGATTCCAGGATCGGCTCCGGCCGGTGTCCGACAAACGCGTAGTTCACGTCGATGACCAGCACGGCGGGGCGGCTCCCCCAGCCCTGCCGTGCCCCAAAACCCCCGAGCTCGTACACCTGCCGGTCCTTCTCGGGCAGCACGTCGTCCCAGATGCGCATCGCGTCATCCCCTCCGGGGTCGTCCCCTGGCGACATGCTTCGCCGGATCGCTCTCCAACGAATCACCCTTCGCCGCCTGGGGCACGCCTTCCCTGCGCGCGGCGCTCCCTACTCCAGCACGTTCCGGATCAGGCGCGCGTAGATCCGTGCAGTGGTCACCACGTCCGCGAGATACACATGCTCGTCCGGCATGCCGGAACTGCTGAACCAGCGCGCGCCCGGCGGCTCCCTCCGGTAGGGGCCGAACATGGCGGTGGGGATCCCCGCCGCCAGCAGGAAGTGGGCGTCCTCGAAGCCCGCGGTGGCCCCGATGCCCGCCGGTCTCCCGGTGACCTCCCGGTAGGCGCGCAGGCACTCTTGCACGATCATCTCGTCGGGAGAGACCTCGGCGGGCGGCAGGTGCATGACGTCCCGGACCGTGCACCCGAAGGGCTGGTCGTCGGCCGCGCGCACCGCCTCGCACAGCGCCTCCACCTCTGCGACCGCCTGGGGGATCGTCTCTCCGGGGATCAAGCGCCGATCGATCTGCAGGAGGCAACGGTCGGCGACCAGGTTGAACTTGTCGCCGCCGTGGATCGTCCCCAGGTTGATCGTCGGCGAAGGCAGCAGCGGGTGCGTGCGCCCCTGGAGCCGGGGGAGCAACTCCTCCTCGATGGCGCGGACGATCTTCGCCGCCTTGCTGATGGCGCTGATGCCCAGCCACGGGCGCCCGCCGTGAGCCGAGCGGCCGGTGATCTCGATCTCCAGCCACAGGGCGCCGCGGTGCGCGACGTTCACGCGCTCCCCGGTCGGCTCGCAGATAACGGCCGCGTCGGCGCGGAGCAGACCCATCTGCGTGAGGAACCCCGTGCCCTTGTACCCACCGCTCACCTCGTCCGCCACGGCGGTGAGCACCAGATCGCCGGCGAGACGGATTCCCGCCCGCCGCACGATCTCCGCGGCGACGACCATCGCCGCGACGCCCGCCTTCATGTCCACCACGCCCCGCCCGTACAGGCGTCCGTCCTCGATCTCGCCGCCGAACGGGTCGCGCGTCCACCCGTGCCCCGCCGGCTGCACGTCCATGTGCCCGTTCAGCAGCAGGGTCGGGCCCCGTCCGGTCCCCTGGAAGTGCGCGATCACGTTGGCGCGGCCGGGGTCGGATTCGACCACCTGGATGTCCGCGCCGAGCTCGCGGAGTCTGGCGGCGATGATCGCGGCGACGGGCCCTTCGCCTCCCGGTGGGTTGATGCTGGGCACTCGCACGAGCGCCTGGAGGAACGCTGCCAGGGCCTCCTCTGAAACCTGCGGCTGAAAGTCCGGGCTAGAGGGCATCGCGCAGCACCTCAATGACTTCCTCCGGCCCCCTCACGGGCCGGGGATTAGTGGAGAAATTCGGGTCGTTGCAGGTGTGCTCCGCCACCCGGAGTGGCCCGTC
>JACQTN010000403.1 GCA_016210785.1 Armatimonadota bacterium | reverse complement strand
CATCGCCCGGTTTTCGCCGGAGCGGTGCGCCGAGGGATTCATGACCGCCATCGAGAAGGTCCTGGCGTGAGGCGGGCACCCTCACCGGGAGACTGACGCGAGGTCGAGACCATGTGCGGGATCTTCGGGGCGCTGCGCTGGACCGGGCCGGAGACGCTGGAGGCGGTGCGGGGGATGGGAGACCTGCTCGTCCACCGCGGACCCGACGACCGCGGTTTCTGGCACGACGGCCGGGCGGCGTTGGGCAACCGCCGGCTGAGCATCATCGATCTCTCCCCCGACGCGCACCAGCCCATGGCCAACGAGGACGGGACGGTCTGGATCACCTACAACGGCGAGATCTACAACTTCGCCGAGGTCCGCCAGGACCTGGTGCGCCGCGGGCACCAGTTTCGTTCGCGCAGCGACACCGAGGTCATCCTGCACCTGTACGAGGACGAGGACCTGCGCTGCCTGGAGCGGCTCCGCGGCATGTTTGCCTTCGCGCTGTGGGACGCGCGCCGGCAGCGCCTGCTCCTGGTGCGGGACCGCCTGGGCATCAAGCCGCTGTATTACGCGCGGCGCGGGGAGACGCTGCTGTTTGCGTCCGAGATCAAGGCGCTGCTGCGGAGCGGGCTGGTCCCGCCGCGGCTGGACGTGGATCGCGCCGTGCAGTTCCTGGCCTTGGGATCGGTGCCGGGACCGGAGACCATCGTGGAAGGCGTCACCACGCTGCCGCCCGGCCACTACGCGCTGTGCGAGCAGGATGGGGTGCGCGTTGCCCGCTACTGGGAGCCGTCCTTTGAGGCCAAGGTTTCGGTGGACGCGCGGGAGGCCGCGGCGCAGGTGAGGGTCCTGCTGGTCGAGGCCGTGCGCATGCATCTGGTGAGCGACGTGCCGGTCGGCGTCTTCCTCAGCGGCGGCGTCGACTCCTCGTGCATGCTGGCCTCCATGCGGGAGGGCGGCTCCGATGAGATCCGCACCTTCACCGTGGTCTTCCCGGAGTCGGAGTACAGCGAGGGGCCCGCGGCCGGGCGCATCGCGGAGGCATTCGAGACGGAGCATACCGCGTACGAGGTGGGCGGGGCAGACGTGGCCGCGGAGATGGACCGCATCCTGGCGGCCATGGACCAGCCCACGGTGGACGGCGTGAACACCTACTTCGTGTCCAAAGCCGCTCGGGCATCCGGGGTCACGGTGGCCCTGTCAGGGCTCGGCGGCGACGAGCTGTTCTGCGGCTATCCCTCGTTCCGACAAGTGCCTCTGGCCTACCGCGCCGTGCGAGCGCTGCGGGGGCTGGGGCCGCTGCGGGGCGTGGCGGGCTTTCCGCTGGGAGACGGCCGGGGGAACGGCGGCGGGAAGATGGCCTATCTGGTCCGCGAGGCCAGCACTCTTGGCGATGTCTACTTCGCGGCCCGGGCCATCTTCGCCGGCGAATCCCTGCGCCGCCTGCTCCGTCCCGCGGTGGCCGCGCGGGCGGCGCAGACGCCGCCGGCGCTGCGGGCGCTGGGGCGGGCCGCGGAGGGCCTGGCCGCGCCGGACGCCGTCTCGCTCATGGAGATGATGGGGTATATGCACAGCCAGCTGCTGCGGGACACGGACGTGATGAGCATGGCCCACTCCATCGAGGTCCGGGTTCCCTTCCTTGATCACGTGTTTGTGGAATACGCGGCGGCGCTGCCGCCCCAGGTGAAGGCGGGGGCGCCCAAGCGCGTGCTGCGCGATGCCTTTGCCGACCGCCTGCCGGCCGAGATCCTGGCGGCGGGCAAGCGCGGGTTCGTGTTCCCCTTCGACCGGTGGCTGCGCGGTCCGCTGCGCCCGCTGGCGGAGCAGGCACTGTCCCCGGAGGCGATGGACGCGGTGGGCCTGCTGCGGGAGGATCGGGTGACTGCCTTGTGGAAAAGATTTATTTTGCGCCCGGGCGAGGTGCACTGGTCGCGGGTCTGGACGCCGGTGGTGCTTCAGCTCTGGGTGCTGCGGGTGCTGGGCGCCGCGACGGATCCGGTGGGGTCGGGCCGCTGAGGCGCGGTGGCACGTGGAGGGCGTGAGAGTCGCACGATGCACATCGGCATCAACGCGCTTCTGTCCAGGTCCGCGGGGTCCCTGACTTACCTGCACCACCTGCTGCCGCTGCTGCCGGTGGTGAACGGCGAGCACACCTACACGCTGTTTCTGACGCCGGAGCAGCAGGGGAAGCTCCGGGTGGACTACGGGCGCATCCAGGTGAAGGTGTGCCGCATCCCGCTGTACCGCTCCACGGTGGTCAGGCACCTGTGGCACCAGATCTTCCTGCCGTCCCTGGTCCGGCGGCACAGGATTGACGTCCTGTTCTCCCTGGAGAGCGTGGGGCTGCTGCGGGCGCCGTGTCCCTCGGTCTTCGTGCTGCGCTTCCCGTACCAGATCGCCGAGTACCAGGTGGCGTCCGCGCAGCGGTGGAAGACCTTCGCCCTGCACGTCCTCGGCCTGTGGTCGGCGCGGCGTAGCGATCGGGTCATCGTGGTCTCGGAGTATTTGCGCGACGCCCTGCGCGCCAAGGGATTTCCCCTGGAGCGGATGGCGGTGGTCCATCACGGCCGCGACGAGGCGATGGGGCGGGTGACCGATCTCGCGGTACTCCAGCAGGCCCGGCAGCGCTACGGGATCAATGGTCCGTACCTGCTGGCCGTCTCGTCCATCTACCCGCACAAGAACTACGGCAATCTGGTCAAGGCCTTCGCGCTCCTGTGCCAGGGGCGCCAGGCGCCCCTGGACCTGCTGATCGCCGGGCGGACCCTGGACCGGGAAGAGGGACAGCGGCTCCAGCGCCTGATCGCGCAGTCGCCGGGCGGCGAGCGCGTGAAGATGCTGGGAGAGGTGCCCTGGACCGACCTGTCCGCTCTCTACTCCATGGCGGAGGTTTTTGTGTTCCCTTCATTCGTGGAGACCTTCGGGCACCCGCTGGTGGAGGCCATGAGCTGCGGCGCTCCGGTGGCGGCGTCGCGGGCCAGCGCCATCCCGGAGATCTGCGGAGACGCCGCGGTGTACTTCGACCCCTACGACGTGCACGCCATTGCCGCGGCGCTGGAGAAGATTCTGGACGACCCCGCGCACCGCACCGATCTGGTGGTGCAGGGATACCGGCAGGTGCAGCGGTTCTCCTGGCAGCGTACCGTTGAGCAGACGCTGCGGGTCCTGGAGTCCGTGGCCGGGGTGGCCGGGAAATCCGATACTCCCGCGCTGAGGCCGGCAGAATGATCATCCTCGGCCTGAACGCGTACCACGGCGACGCCTCCGCGGCGCTGTTCATCGACGGGCGGCTGGTGGCGGCGGCGGAGGAAGAGCGGTTCACGCGCGTCAAGCACGCCGCGGGATTTCCCGCCGCGGCCGTGCGGTATTGCCTGCGGGAGGCCGGCGTCGAGCCGGCGGCGCTGGATCACGTGGCCGTGGCCCGGCGGCCCTGGAGCCGGTTCCTGGCCAAGGCCGGCTACGCGCTGCGCATGCCGAAGTTCGCCGCGTCCCGCGGCCGGGTGGTCTCCCGCGTTCGGCGCCTCCGGGCCGAGTTGGCCCGGGCGCTGGACGTTGCGCCGGATGTCCTGCGCGCTCCCGTGCGCAGGGTGGAGCACCACCGCGCCCACCTGGCCAGTTCCTTCTACGTGTCGCCGTTTGAGACCGCCGCGGTGATGTCGGCCGACGGCCTGGGGGATTTCGCCAGCTTCATGTGGGGGATGGGGCGCGGGAATGCCATCGAGGCCCGGGGCGAGGTGATCTTCCCGCACTCCCTGGGGCTGTTCTACACGGCGCTCACCCAGTACCTGGGGTTCTGGAAGTACGGCGACGAGTACAAGGTGATGGGGCTGGCCGCCATGGGGGAGCCGGCCTACGCGGAGGAGTTCCGGCGCATCGTGCGCACCGACGGGGACCTGCGCTTTGCCCTGGGGTTGGACTACTTCATCCACCACCGGCAGGGCCTGGAGATGTCGTGGGAGGAAGGGGAACCGGTGCTCTCGCGGCTGTTCTCCCCGTACATGGAGGAGCGGCTGGGGCCGGCCCGGCAGCCCGGCGCGCCCGTGGATCCCCGCCACGCCCACATCGCCGCGTCCCTCCAGTTGCGGCTGGAGGAGGTGCTGTTCGCGCTGCTCAACGCCCTGCACGAGCGGGTGCCCGTGCCGGACCTGTGCCTGGCCGGCGGGATCGCCATGAACTGCGTGGCCAACGGCAAGATCTTCGACCGCACGCCGTTTCGCCGGCTGTACATCCAGCCCGCGGCCGGCGACGCCGGCCTGGCCATCGGCAGCGCCCTGGAGACCTACCACCGGGTCTCGGGTGGCGCGCGCGGGCCGGCGATGCAGCACGCGTACTGGGGCCCTCAGTTTGCCACCCAGGAGATCCGCGCCGTGCTGGAGCGCCACGGCCTGCCCTACCGCGAGATGGAGGAGGCGGTCCTGGTGGATGAGGTGGCCGCCCGGATCGCCGAGGGCAAGATCGTGGGCTGGTTCCAGGGGCGCAGCGAGTGGGGCCCGCGCGCGCTGGGCCACCGGAGCATCCTGGCCGACCCGACGCGCAAGGACATGCAGGACCACGTGAACCTGCGCGTGAAGCACCGCGAGGACTTCCGGCCGTTCGCGCCGTCGGCGACCGTCGAGCGCTTCCGCGCCTACTTCGACACCCGGGCCGAGGACCCGTTCATGGTCACGGT
>JACQTN010000402.1 GCA_016210785.1 Armatimonadota bacterium | reverse complement strand
GCCTTCACGATGTTGTGGTACCCGGTGCAGCGGCAGAGGTTGCCCTCCAGCTGGTGGCGGATGAGCTCCTCGGAGGGGTTGGGATACCGCGTGAGGAGCTGGTGGGCCGCCAGGATCATGCCCGGCGTGCAGAAGCCGCACTGGAGGCCGTGCTTCTCCCAGAAGCCCTGCTGGATGGGATGGAGCTGCCCATCCTTCGCCAGCCCCTCGACGGTCAGGATGTTCCCGCCATCGGCCTGCGCGGCCAGGATGGTGCAGCACTTCACGGCTTTGCCGTCGAGCATGATAGTGCAGGTCCCGCAGTTGGTGGTGTCGCAGCCGATGTGGGTCCCGGTCAGACCGAGAACGTCCCGCAGGTAGTAGACCAGGAGCAGCCGGGGCTCCACCTCATGCTTGTGGGTGACGCCGTTGACGGTCACCGTGATGGGAATCCCCATGCGCTTTCACCTCCTGCACGAAGATTGAACGCAGACAGGGCTCCGGCGCCGCCTCAGGCCGGGCGGGTGACCTCCTGTTCCAGCGCCTTGAAGAACTGCTCGGCCAGCATGCGGGCGACACCGCCGATCATCCGGTGGCCCACGCTGGCGATGAGACCGGTCACCTGCGCCTCGCCGACGTAGTTGACGGCTGTCTGGCCGTCCTGCTCCGTGAGGCGGAGGGCACCCTCGGCCCGGATGGTTCCGGGCGCGCCGCCGCCCTCCACCCTGAGGGTGATGCGCTCGGGTGCCACGCGCTCGGCGATCTGGATCTTCCCCTGGAAGGTGCCCCGGACGGGGCCGACGCCTACCTCCAGGGTGGCCTTGAAGACGTCCGTGCCCGCGGGCTGCAGGTCCTTGCAGCCCGGCACGCAGCGGGCCAGCGCATCGGGGTCGTTGAGGGCTTTCCAGACGCGATCGCGGGCGGCGGCAAGGGTGTACGTGCCTTCCATCTTCATATCAGGCCTCGGTGAGAGTAGGTAAAAGGCGCAATCTTCATTATAGGAAGCACGCTCCGCGCGTGTCAATCGAACACGGCGCAGGACGATGTCCGTGGTCACCGGCTGGCGCGCAGGGTTGGTCCCCGCCTCCGGAGAATTCTCCGGTTTCGCGAGGGTGCGACATCGATGATCCCAGCGGATCGTCCGCTGATGCAGTCCGATCCCTCCCCCCGTCCCGCGACGGACGCCCCGTGCCATCCGGCGCCACCTCCGCCGCGCGCGGGCCTGGCGCGCCTGTGGGCGCCAGCCGCGCTCCTGGCTGCCGTGCTGCTCCTGTTCTGGGAGCCGCTGTTTGGGAACAGGATGCTGTACTACGGCGACCTGTTGCTGTACTATTACCCGCACTACTCGTTCATCACCTCAGCCATCCAGCAGGGCACCATCCCGCTGTGGAATCCCCATCTGTTCTCGGGCATACCCGTCCTGGGGCATCCGCTCATCGGCCTGGCCTACCCTCCCAACCTGATCTACCTGGTGCTCCCGGTGGACCGGGCCACGGCATGGAGCCTGGCGGCTCACGTCTTTGCGACCGGGTGGTGGACCTTCCTGTTCGCCCGCGAGCAGGGCTGCTCCCGACCCGCAGCCGCGGTGGCAGGGCTCGCCTTCATGCTCAGCGGTCCGGTGATCGCGCAGACCCCGAAGGTGGCGCAGCTCCATACGTTTCCCTGGATCCCTCTCATCATGCTCTTCGCGCACCGCGCGCTGGTGACCGGCCGACGCGAGAACTACCTCTGGCTGGCGGGCGCTCTCGCCATGCAGATCCTGGCCGCCTCTCCGCAGACGGTGGTCATCACCGGCGTGGCGATCGCGGGGTACGCTATCGTGGTGGCGGCGCACCGGCCCGGCGCCCGGCAGGTACTCCGTCGCCTCGCGGCAATCGGGGGGAGCGCCGCCGCCGCGGCGGTCATCGCCGCGATCTACCTGATCCCGGTCGCCGTGCTGGCCCGGCAGTCTGTCCGGCTGGGATTTGTGCCGGGCAGCATCTTCACGTTTCGGCTGGAGTGGCCGCACGTGCTCTCCATTCTGGTCCCCAACCTCTTCGGGAACCCGGAGGTCGTCTACTGGGGTGCCTGGAACTACCACGAGATGGCCGGCTACGTGGGGGCCGCCACGCTGGCGCTCGCCGCGACGGCGGTGGCCGGGCGCGACCGGTGGGCGGTCGGGATGGGCATCATGGCGGCGGCCGCGCTGGTCCTGGCTCTGGGAGACAATACCCCCGTCTACCCCGCGGCCGTGCGGATCTTCCCGGTGCTGGGCCTGTTTCGCGTGCCGGCGCGCTTCCTGATTATCTCCACCTTCGCCGTTGCGACGGTGGCGGCCCGGGGTCTGGATCACCTTCTGGGCGCCGAGGGCAGGCGGCCGGCCCACACCGCCATGGGCGCCGCCGGCGTGCTGGCGGCGGCGTGCCTGCTGACGCGCGTTGGGGGACCGGGCGCACCGGCCAGCGTCCACGAGGCTGTGGCGAAGATCCTTCCCTTTCTGGCGCTGCAGAGACTCGCTGGCCAGGTCACGGCCGCCGCCTCCGCGGTGGTGTGGATGAGCGTCCTGACCAGCGCCGCGGTCCTGCTCGCCCTCCTGCTGCTGGTCGCCGCCCACGCCAGGGGACGGTTGACGCGGCAGGCCCTGGCGGCCGGCGTGGTGGCGATCACCGCGGCCGACCTGTTGTTGTTCGCGCGCCCGCTGAACCCCACGGCGCCCCGCATCCCGCTGCGCGAGCCCGCTCCCGTGGAATCGGTGCTGCTGGAGGGTCCGCCCGGCCAGCGTCTCGGCCCGCTGGAGGAAGCGCTGCAGAACGAGCGGCACCGGACCCTGGGATTCATTCACAACTTCGGCCCGCCGGGCGGCGCCTACATCGCTGCGGCCAGGAACCTGCTGGTGCCCAACGTCAGCCTGATGGTCGGCGCCAGCAGCACGGTGGGATTGGAAGGGGTCATCCTGACTTCGTATGACAGATACCTCTCCGCCGTCCTCGAAGAACTTCGCGTCGCCCCCACATCGAAGCTGCTGGACTTCCTGGGAGCGCGCTACATGGCATCCCTTGCCCCCTTGCCACCGCCGTACCGCATACGATATCGCACCTCCTCCATCACCATCAGCGAAAATCCCCACGCGCTCCCTCACGGCTATCTGGTGACCCGCGTGGTGGTGACGGATCGGGGCAACGTCCTGCCGGTCATGCGCAGCCGTGCCTTCGATCCGCGCACGACGGTGGTGCTGGAAGAGGTGCCGCAGAAGCCCGCGGGCCCCCCGGTGCCGGGCGCCGCGCCGCGGGCGGTCGAGCAGGTCTCCTCGCCCAACCGGGTGGTCTTCCGTGTGCGGTCGCCGGGACCAGCCATCCTGGTGGTCTCCGATCCCTACTATCCGGGGTGGACCGCCACCGTTGACGGGCGCGAGACCCGGATCCTCCGCGCCAACTACGCCTTCCGGGCCGTCTCGGTGCCGTCCGGCGAGCATGAGGTCGTCTTCACCTACCGGCCCCGGGGGCTGTGGGCCGCGCTGGCGATCAGCGCGCTCGGCGCGGCCGTCTGGACGGGGCTGGCCCTGCGCGTATGGACGCGGCGCCGGCGGCGGCGGGAGGCGTGAGGTGGGCGGAGGGGACCAGATCGTCGTCATTGGCGCGGGGCCGGCGGGGCTATGCGCCGCGCTGGAGCTGGCCCGACACGGCCTGGCGGCGGTCGTGCTGGACCGCAACGACCGGGTGGGAGGACTCGCCCGCACCATCTGGTATCGTGGCTACGGATTCGACGTTGGCCCCCACCGGTTTTACACCAAGAGCCGCGAGATCGCGCGCCTGTGGAAGGAGATCCTGGGGGACGACTTGCGTGAGGTGCCCCGGCTCACGCGCATCTACTACAACGGGCGCTTTTTCCACTATCCCCTCAAGCCGCTGGACGTGATCTTTGGTCTTGGCCCGGTCACGACGCTAAGGGCGATCCTCAGTCATGCCGTGGAGCGCGCCAGGCCGCACCGCGACGAGCCCGCCAATTTCGAGGAGTGGGCCGTCCGGCAGTTCGGTCGCGTGCTCTACACGATCTTCTTCAAAGCCTACACGGAGAAGGTCTGGGGTATCCCCTGCCGCGAGATTGGACGGGAATGGGCAGGCCAGCGAATCCGCGCCTTCAACCTCACCGACGTCATCCTCAACGCGTTCGGTCTGAAGCGCCGCGGCGCCCGGGTGGTGAAGAGCCTGGTGGACCGCTTCTACTATCCGCGGTTGGGCGCCGGCCAGATGCACGAGGCAGTGGCGAAGAGAATCCGGGCCGCGGGCGGAGAAATCCTCCTCAACACGCCGGTGACGGGGCTGGAGACGGCGGGAGATCGCATCGCCGCCGTGCGGTGCGGCGTAGGCGGGGAGCGGCGAATTCCCGCCGCGCACGTCTTCGCCAGCGCGCCCATCACCGCGCTGGCGCGCGCGCTGGTGCCGCCCCCGCCGCCCGCCATCGCAGCAGCCGCGGCGGCCCTGCGCTACCGGACGCACATCACCGTGAATCTCATTGCCAAAGGAGACCGCCTCTTCCCCGATAACTGGATCTACATCCATTCCCCGGCGGTGAAGATCGTCCGCGTCGCCAACTACAACAACTTCAGTCGGGACATGGTGGCGAAGCCGGGAACCTCCGCGCTGAGCGTGGAGTACTTTTGCGCCGAGGGAGACGAGCTGTGGCGGGTCGACGACGCCGGCCTGGTGGCGCTCGCGGCGGATGAAATGGAGCGCGTGGGGCTCCTGCCGCGGTCCTGGGTCCTGGACGGGTTTGTGGTGCGCGAGCCCGACTCCTATCCCATGTTTTACCTGGGACACCAGGCCCAGTTTCGCGCGCTGTACGACCACCTGGTGCGGTATCGCAACCTGACGCTGATGGGCCGCGCGGCGCTCTACCGCTATCACAGCCAGGACCACGCCATGCTCACCGGCCTGTACGCGGCGCGCAACTTCCTGGGCCTGTCGGCGGTCGACCTGTTCAGCGTGGACTCCGACCCCAACTACTTCGAGGAGGTGGCCGGCCCCAGCGATCCGGCGTGAGTGCCGCCCTTTCCGCAGCGGAGGCGGCACCGGCTTCGCGGGCCGGGACGGCGAAGGTCGAGGAGGGCTGGCCGGAGGTGGAGGGGCGTCTACACGGCCGGCGCCGGCGTTCCCCACACGGTGCGCCCCTCGCGGACGGCCTCGGCGACGGTGGAGATCTCGGCGGCCTTGCGGGCAAACTCCCGGGGAGTGTAGCAGAGGGACTCCAGGCCAACGTCGAGATCCCAGAGGTCCTGCATGGCGCGGATACGATCGCTCCAGTCCATGCCATCGAATGCCGGAGAGACCAGGACCAGGTCGTAGTCGCTGTCCACCAGTTCATCGCCGCGCGCCCGCGAGCCAAACAGGATTGCCCGCCCCAGCGGGAACCGCGCGTGAACTCGCTCCAGGAATGCGGTCAGCCGCCTTTCGTCAACGCCAAGGTGATCCACTGGTGGACCCTCTCCGTGGCTGCCAGCAGCATCATCGCCTTCCGCTCGTCATAGTTCTTCGCCGGAACCCCATTGGCAGCATCGGGGTAACGCGAGGTCTTGTATTCGGGGTTCAGCAGGCGAAGATCGCTCATCACCTCTTCAGGCGCCTTCAGGGTTTCGCCCAACTCGACCAGGTCGTGCGTTTTGGGCGGCATCCGACGGTGCAGCTCGATGACGGCACCCTTCAGCCATTTCTCGACAGCCTGATGGCATTGAAACGCCGCACCGAAGTGGAAGCCGGTTTGGATGCTGGCCTTCGCATACTCGAGGTCGGCATCCGCCTGCTCGAACCACCGGCGAGCCTCTTCCCGCACTGCCGCGCCTCCCGGATGCTGAACAGTACCTTAAGTGCGCCCGTTGCGCCTGCCCGGCTCTCCCTGCCAGTGTATCACGAAACTCGCGCCGCCAGCGGTACCTGGACTACGACGCCCCGCGGGCCGGACCGCCTGTCCGCCGCGCCAGCAGCACCGACATGAGCCCCAGGATCGCCCCTGCGCCGGCGAGCCCGAATCCGAGCCCCCACCGGGCCGCGGACGGTGCACGGTCCAGCACCAGTCCTACCGCTACTGGCGCGGCGAACCCCGCGCCGAACCCCAGCGTCGCCTGCAGCGCCATGGTGGCACCCAGGTGGCGCGGGTCGGCGAGTTCGGTGACCGCCGTGGAGTAGACGGGGGAGTCGGCCGAGATTGCCAGGGCATAGATCACGCCCACCCCCGCCACCAGTATCCACGACACGCCGCCGATCCACCCGATGATGAGCGAGCATGCCCCGCTGGTCGCCAGGCACACCGCGGCCACGCCGGTGCGGCCGAAGCGGTCGGAGAGCGCGCCGCCAAACGGCACGCCCAGCGCGCCGATGCCGAACACGGCCGCGGCGAGACGCGCGCCGGTGGCGGTGGCGCTCACCTCGCTCGTCCCGCCCGCCGCCAGCAGCGCGGCCAGGTAGGGCGCGAACCACCCGCGGACCGCATAGAGCTCCCACGCGTGGGCGACGTAGCCGCCGATCATCAGCAGTGCCGGGCGGTTGCGCAGCACCGCGGCGGTCGCGCGCGGCGCCGGGGCCGCGCGGGCAGACGGGTTCGGAGAGTCCGGCTCACCATCCACGCGCGCCGCGTGGTTCCCACGCCCTGCCCCGCCGTCCGGCCGTGCCGTACGCGTCCCGCCCGAGATCCACCGGCTCAGCGTCACCCCGATCAGGCTGCACCCCGCCATCACCAGGTACGCCTTCCTCCATCCCAGCAAGGGCAGGAACGCGCCGGTGACGGCCAGCGAGAGGCTGGTGCCCAGGTAGAAGGCCGTGACGTAGAGGCCAACCGCGCGCCCGCGACCCGCGGCGGCGAAGCGCTCGGCGACCAGACGCAGCCCCGGCATGTAGACGCCGCCCAGCCCGACACCGGCCAGAGCCAGCGCGGCCATCCCCGAGGGCAGCCCGCGCGCGGTCAGCGCAAACAGGGCGTGCCCGGCGACCGAGCACAACGCGGCCGCGCGCACCACCATGGCGGGATCGCGGCGGTCGGTGAGCGGCAGCAGCACCACGACTGCCAGCATGTAGCCGAACTGGTATGCTGAGAAGACCAGCCCCGCCTGCGCGTTGGAGAGACCCCACTCCCCCTGCACCAGGCGCATAGAGGCCACGTAGCTGGCGCCCGGGAGCAGGGTAAGACCCAGGATGACGGTGATGGAGGCCAGCCAGCGGGCGTCGGCGTCTCTCATGGCTCGCAAGGATTTCGCGGAGGAAGGAAGAAACACATTCCTCACTTCATGGCCACCCGGTTCTTCGGCGAACGCATCCGGCGCAACGAGGATCCGCGCCTGCTCACCGGCCGCGGGCTGTACGTCGACGACGTGCAGCTTCCGGGCCTGCTCCACGCCGCCGTCCTCCGCAGTCCCTACGCCCACGCCCGCCTCCGCCGGATCGACACCGCGCGGGCGAAGGCGCACCCGGGCGTCGTCGCGGTGTACACCAGCGCCGACCTGCCCGCGGCGATCCGCGAGCCGCTCCCCAAACTGATCCCCCACGCCGCGCTGGTGCACCACAAGACGCAGTACGCGCTGGCCATGGACAAGGTGCGCCACGTGGGCGAGCCGGTGGCGCTCGTCGTCGCGGAGAGCCGCTACGCCGCCGAGGACGCGCTGGTCATCATAGACGTGGACTACGATGCGCTCCCCGCGGTGGTGGATCTGGAGCGGGCGGTGGCGGCGGGGGCACCCCTGGTGCACGAGGACATCGGCACCAACGTGGCTGCCCACTACACCCAGCGGGTCGGCAACGTCGAGGAGGCTTTCGCGCGCGCCCCTCACGTCTTCCGCGAGCGGCTGCGCATCGACCGCGGCGCGGCCTCGCCTATCGAGACCCGCGGCGTGGTGGCGCAGTGGGACGCCCGCGCCCGGCAGTTGACCATGTGGGACTCGACGCAGGCGCCCATCCCCATCCGCAACGGCGTGGCGCGCCTGTTCGGCCTGGCCCAGAACGAGGTGCGCGTCATCGCCCCAGACGTGGGGGGCGGCTTCGGGCCCAAGATCATGATGTACTACCCGGAGGAGATCCTGATCCCGTTCGCCGCGATGAGCCTGGGGCGGCCGGTGAAGTGGATCGAGGACCGCCGTGAGCACTTCGTCGCCACCAACCAGGAGCGGGAGCAGATCCACGACGCGGAGATCGCCGTGGACGCGGAAGGGCGCATCCTGGGCGTGCGCACGGTCTTCCTGCACGACGCCGGGGCGTACATCCCGTACGGGTTGGTCATCCCCATCGTGGCCAGCACCACGCTCCCCGGCCCATACAAAATCCCCAATTATCACTGCGAGTTCATGGCCGTCTTCACCAACAAGACCATCACCAGCCCGTACCGCGGTGCCGGGCGGCCGCACGGGGTATTCGTCATGGAGCGGCTGATGGACCGGGTGAGCCGGGAACTGGGCATCGACCGCGCGGAGGTGCGCCGGCGCAACTTCATCCAGCCGCACGAGTTTCCTTATCACGTGGGCGTCATCTACCAGGACGGGGCCCTGATGATCTATGACAGCGGCGACTACCCGGCCACGCTGGAGAAAGCCCTGCAGATAATCGGCTACGCGGACTGGTCCCGGCAAAAAGCGGAGGCCCGCCAGCAGGGCCGGCGGCTCGGCCTGGGCTTCGCCTGCTACGTGGAGGGCACGGGGATCGGGCCGTACGAGGGATGCCGCATCACCGTGGAGCCGTCGGGCAAGGTCTTCATGGCCACCAGCGTGGGCACGCAGGGCCAGGGACATGCCACCAGCTTCGCCCAGATCGCGGCCGACGCGCTGGGCGTGAACGTCACCGACGTCGTCGCCACCACCGGCGACACGGCCGCCTTCTCGTGGGGCACCGGGACCTTCGCCAGCCGCGCCGCGGTGGTGTCGGGTAACGCGGTCCACCTGGCGGCGCAGGCCGTGCGGAAGAAGGCACTGCAGGTGGCGGCCACCATGCTGGAGGCACGGGAGGACGATCTCGATCTCGCGGACGGCCGGGTCTTCGTGCGCGGCGCGCCGGGCCGGTCGGTGGCGCTGGGCGAGGTGGCGGTGGCGGCCAACCCGTTGCGCGGCGTGCTGCCGAGGGGGTGGGACGGACCGGGCCTGGAGGCGTCGCGCTTCTTCGCGCCGCCGCAGGGCACGTTTGCCAACGGCGCGCACGCCGCCGTCATCGAGGTGGACGAGCAGACCGGCCAGATGCGCGTCCTGCGCTACGTGGTGGTGCACGACTGCGGGAAGATGATCAACCCGCTCATCCTGGAAGGGCAGGTCCACGGCGGCACCGCGCAGGGGATCGGCGGCGTCTTCTACGAGCGGCTGGTGTACGACGAGTCCGGCCAGCCGCTGGCGACGAGCTTCATGGATTATTTGCTGCCAACCGCGATGGAGGTTCCTCCGATCGAGGTGGATCACCTGGAGACGCCGACGCCGCTCAACCCGCTGGGGATCAAGGGGGCGGGCGAGGCCGGCGTGATCCCCGTGGCCGCCATGGTGGCGCAGGCGCTGGAGGACGCGCTGGACGATCTCGGCGTCCGCATCACCGAGATGCCGCTCGATCCCGACCGGCTGCTGGAACTGATCGGAAGATCCCGCACCCTTCGCTCGTCGTGAGTGCGGTGAAAGGGTGCAGGCCATGATGGCGTCACCCTTCGACCCTTCGGCGGGCTCGGGGCAGGTACTCTCAAGTGACCCCCTCGAACCCTCGGGACAGCGCCGGCGGAACCGGGGGCCATGACGACGTTTTGAGAGGTCAGGGTGAACGGTCCGGGTCCGTCCCGCAGCCCGGTGCGTCTCGCCGCCCGCGCCATCAGCGTGGCCGTCGCAGACACTGTCTGCGCGCCGCTGGCCGGTTGCGTCCTGGCCGCCTTCGCCCGCAGTTGCTACCTGGACGCGAACGGCATCATCCTCGCGGTCGTCGCCCCGGCGCTGGAGGAAGGCCCCTTCAGCATCGTCCTGCGAGAGGAGACCGCGCCCTTTGGGGATCTCGATGCGGGTGAACAGATCGTGGGCGACGGGCGGCGGCTGCGGCTGGGAGGCGCCGTGGAGATTGACCTGACGCGCGCGGCGGCGTGGGACCCGCGACTGTCGCCTGTGGCGGTGCCGCGGGAAGCGGCGGAGGCGGTGGCGCGGCGGTTGATGGCGCGGGCACCCGAGGAAAGCATCGCGGCGCTGCTGCCGGAGATCCTGGGCCGCGCCGGGACCCTGCCCGCCGCACGACCCGATCCGGCGGAGGCACGAGGGATCGCCACCCGTGCTCCGGAAGCGGAACCCCCACACTTCGCCGCGGCCCGTGAAGGGATGACTCGCGCGCTGGCGGCCGTGCGCGCGGGGCGCAAAGAGGACCTCGCCGCGGCCGCCCGCCGCCTGACCGGACTCGGGCCGGGGCTCACGCCGGCGGGCGACGACTTCCTGGCCGGCCTGCTGCTGGGGTTGCACGCGGCCCGTGTGGAAAGTTCTGCGCGCTGGCGCGCCGCCGCCAGGAAGCCCGCGGCGATGGCCCGGGAGCTTGCGGCGGCGGAGGCCGGCGCGGCCATCACGGCGGCCGTGGAGGGCCGCACCACCCGCATCAGCCTGGCCTACCTGGCGGCGGCGGCGGGGGGGCTGGCCAGCGCGCCGTGGCACCGGTTGGTGAAGGCGCTGGCGGGTCATCCCCGAGCTTCGACAATCTCAGCGCGAACGGAGAGGAATGAAGCGCCCGAGGCCGTCGCCGACGCGGTGGACCGCGTCCTCCGCGTCGGCGAAACCTCGGGCGCGGACATGCTGGCCGGGTTCGTGGCTACGCTCCTCGCCGTCTGACCCCCGTGCGTTAGGAG
>JACQTN010000416.1 GCA_016210785.1 Armatimonadota bacterium | reverse complement strand
CCGGCGCAGAGAATGAAGTGCGCGGCCGGAATCTGCAGGCGGATGTTGTAGTGCTCGGCGTGGAGAAGCAGGAGGAGTACGGTGAGCGGGGTCAGGCCGATCGCCAGCCACTGAGCGCTCTGGACCTTCATGGAACGCATGGCGACCGCCATGACAAGGTTCTTTCGTACGCATTGCCCCGGCTTCCTCCCACCTCACCTCGATCCGACTCACCCCGATCCGAGGCGCCTGTTCCTGCAACTGCCGCCATACCTGAGCCTGGTGATCGTCGCGGGGGATCGGGGTGGTGGTCTCATCGCGATGACCGGGCGTCATCTCGCAGTCCGTGTGGCGTCTCCCTCGCCCGCTCTCAGACCGAAGGACCAGAGGCGGACCCGTTGAAGCAGGCATGTCGAAGCAGGCATACGGATCACCTTCAGGCTCAGGCAAACCGGAAGATCGTCGCCGCGGCGGGCGGGAGGCGGGGTCTGGGCCGTGAACGCACGCGTGAATCGGTGATTTGGCACGAGTCTCGGCGACCGGCCATGCACGAGAAGCCTCGAAGAAGTCTGGAGGAACGAGCCGGGGAGCGGCCGAGGCCGCGCTTGTCGACCACGACTATGTGAGCACCGTCGACGTGCTGGTCGGCATCGGGCTTCTCCACCCCACCCATGTCAGCGCCTGGCGTGCCGGCCGCGTGCCTTACCTGGAGGAACTCATCCAGGGCGCCCCGGCGAAGATTGCCCGCGCCATGCAGGTTTTTCACCATTGGGCGCATCAACGCGGACTGCAGTCCATCGAGGTTGCGCACCTCGGCCGGGGACGGGCGCCGCAGCCCGAACTGCGATTCAGCGAGAGTGGCGACCCCTACAGCGAGCGGAGCTATCGAACTCACTACCTCCCGCGCACCTTGCCGGAGAGACAAAAGCAGCGACTGCTGGAGAAACTCGGCGCTCCGCCCGAGATCGTCGTCTTCTGGATCCACCGTGATACGCGCTGCTCAAGATGCCAGACCGAGCTTGCTCATGGAAGCCTCCTGCTGCTCGAAAGAGAAGAACCATTGTGCCTGGCCTGCGCCGGTCTGGATCATCTGGTGTACGTGCCCCGCGGTGATCCCGCACTCACCCGCCGCGCCAGGCAACACAGTATGCTGTCCGCGGTGGTCGTTCGGTTCAGCCGCGCGAGGAAGCGGTATGAGCGGCAGGGCATCCTCGTCGAACAGGCGGCACTCCACACGGCACAGGAAGAGCTGGGGAAAGAGGAATTGCGTTAGCGATCTCAGCCAGGTCGTTGATCCTCGGGCACCGGGAACCACTCCCACAGGCGGTGGGGCGGACCGATTATCGCAGGGCGTTCAGCAAATTCAAAGAAGAGCGCAATCTCTTGCCCCGTCGGCAAAGCGGCGGATCGACACCAGACCCCCGGCCTGCCCTCGCCATGCAGACGTCGGCCAACCGGTTGAGTCAACTCGTGCCCGACGCCCTCCGGGTACCGTTGAGGCAGGCCCACCCCGGCAATCCCCTCGGCGGTCAAGATATCCACAAGGCCGGCCTGGCTGACCCGGAGTTCATACAGGTCGGCCTGGCGCTCTTCAGCAACCTCCCACGGCTGGATGGCTTCTCCCTCAAACCGGTGCCACAGGTTGGCGACCGCAACCTCCCGCGAACACGACGTGTAGAGAACCGGGAAGGAGTGCGGCGGATTCCATCGGCCACCTAATCGCATGGCGAATGAGCCGTCGAGCGGGTCACCGGCACCGTGCGGGACATAGCGATAGATGATCCCGTGGTAAGGGGGGCGGAGCCGTGGCGCCCAATCACGCCGTGGAGGCATAGGTGGTCAGCGCTTCGAGGTACTCCGCGATGGTCTCTCCCTGACCTTCAAGCAGCAACTCCGCAGGCCGGCGTCCCCCCAGACCTCTGGCCGGCCGCCTCAGGATGGCGGGAAGAAGGCCAGGCCTTACGTACGTCTCCAGGCGCTCCAACAGGGCTAGATGGAGATCTATGAGCCCGCGCGCATCCGGCGAGATACCCCCTCCGCGAACCCACTTGCGGGTCGCTTCGGGCGTGACCTCGAGGAGCCTGGCCAGCTCGTGCTGGGTCAGGCCGAATCCGGAACGCAGGCGCTCGAGCCTGGACAGATAACCGTCCCGCAGATACTCTCCAGCCAGATCCTCTAGCACCCGTCCGGCAATGAAAGTGACAAGTTCCGGAGGCACCTTCGGTAGAGGCCCCTTTGGAGGAGCCCCCGTCGGCGGAGCCCTCTTGCCGGTCTTGGGTGGGGAAAGCTTCTTCAAGGCTTCTTCCAAGGCCGCGCCGAACTTTCGGGTGACTTCAGCAGGTTCGATCAACCCATGGGCGAGGGCGTTCCGCGCACGGCGGGCAACCTCCAGCGCGATGACACCGCGCGCATCATCTTCGTAGGCCGCCCACCGGGAGAAGAGCGCCGCGACAACCGCCTCGTGCAGGTAGAGGACGAGGTAGGCTTGGGCAGACTCGGCCACATAGCGCGCGAGTTCGTCCAGAGCGCGGTGCACGATATGCAAGCTCACATGCGCGAAATCCAGGGCTGCACCAGGGCTCCTACCTGCGAAGACACGCCGACAGGAGAGTCGCTGTGGATGCTGACGACGCCCCCACGCTTTGACTTGGCTCACGCTTCCCGTGAGAAGCACGTTCACAACTCGAGCTTAACTACATAACAACTAGCTGTCAATCAGAGTAGCGGTCAATCGGATTGACTGTCAATCTGAGTTGTGTGCGAGAAAGTGATACGAGCGTCAGGACATTCTCATCGAGGAGACCGCACTCCGCCGGGCGCAAGAAGAGCTGGGGAAGAAGGAGTTGTGGAAGCCGTAGGCGAACATGTGTACGATACCTTGGCGGGCATGGAGGTAGCGGTCGGCTGTGGTCAACCCCACCCTGGCGGAGGTTTTGCACGAGCGGGCACTTCGCCGCATGGCCGATACAGCCTCGTTCTGGCGGGGCACGGAGTACTTCGCTCAGCGACGAGTGCGGGGCCTCATCGAGCAGGCTGGGACGGTGACCGCGCCGGTGCAGGGTACCCAGCGCTACCTCGTGACGCTGTGGCCGGAAGGCGACGAACTGGCCTATTCCTGCACCTGCCCGGTAGGGGAAGATGGCCTGTTCTGCAAGCACTGCGTCGCCGTCGGCCTGGCCTGGCTGGCGCAGCACGGCCACGACACCGGTGCACTCGCTCCTGAACCGACCGCGGCGCACGCAGGCCGTACCACTGCGCCGGGTGGAGACGGAGCTACGGTCACACGTGTCTTGCCTGATGCGGGCGCGGCCCTGCCCCCAGCCTCCAGCCGTTTCCGTCTTGCCCGGTCGCCTGTCAGGAGCACGGTCAGACCCCGGCAGTCCCCCTGGCAGGCCCGTCTGGCGGAGGTCCAGCGCGCCGTGACTGGACGGGTCGAGCAGAACGCCTCCACCCTGGCCGGCCGCCAGATCCTCTACGTGATTGACGTTCCCGCCACGCGGACCGCCGACGGACTGGTGGTGGAGCTGGTGGGCCGCCGGCGGAAGGCCAATGGTGAATGGGGCACGCCGAACCCGCTGAGGATCTCCGCCGGCGACATCACCAGGTGGCCTGACCCGGCTGACCGCCAGACCCTGTCGCTCCTCAACGGCGCCGGGCGGCTCTATGGCCCGTGGGATGCCGCCTACGCCTACTTCGCCGGGGATTACGGGGCGTCCAGCCGCTACTGCCTTCCCACGCCCACGCAGGACACCCTCGTTCCCTTGATGTGCAAGACCGGCCGGTGCTGTCTACGCACCTCGCCGCAGAGTGCCGACCTGTTCCTTCTGGAATGGGATGATGGAGCGCCCTGGGACTTCTGGCTCGAAGTGATCCGCGATGCGAAAGCACACGGCTACGTTGTCAGCGGGTGCCTCCGGCGCGGCCAGGAACAGATCGCGCTTTCCACTCCCGCCCTGACGCTGGCGAGCGGGTTCGTGTTTGTCGAGCACCGCTGCGCGCGATTGAACGCGCCCGGCGCATTCCCGTGGATGGGCCATCTTCGCCGGTCCGGCCCCCTGGTGGTGCCCACGGCGCAGGCCGATGACCTGCTGGCCACCCTGTTGGCTCTGCCCGACGTGCCGCTGCTGCAGCTCCCCGATGAGCTGCGCTATGAAGAGGTTTCTCCGGCCCCGCTCCCGCGACTCAGGGTGCGGCCGGCACGACCTACCGGTCTTCGCGACGTGCTCTGGTGCGACCTGTCCTTCGACTACGATGGCGCGGTCATCGCCGCCGCGCAGCCGTGGCAGGGCGTGTTTCAGCGCGACCGGCGCCGCTTTATCCGGCGCGAGGCGGCCGGCGAACAACGAGCGGAAGAGCGGCTGCGCGAGCTAGGCGTGCGACCGCGACGGGCAGAATTCGGCCATGCAGAACACGAGTGGGAACTGGCCCCACGCCACCTTCCCCGCGTGGTCGCCGCCCTGGTCAGCGACGGGTGGCACGTCGAGGCGGAAGGCAAGATCTTCCGCCGCTCCGGCGCATTCCACATCGACGTGACGGCCGACATCGACTGGTTCGACCTGCATGGCGCCGTGGACTACGACGGGACCAGAGCCACCCTCCCTGCCATCCTGGAAGCGGTCAGAAGGGGCGAGACCGCTGTGAGGCTGGACGACGGCACCTACGGCCTGCTGCCGGAGGAATGGCTGGCCAGGTATGGCCTGCTGGCCGGCATGGGTGCGCCGCGGGGCGAGGACCTCCGGTTCAACCGGAGCCAAGTCGGCGTGCTGGATCTTCTGCTGGCGTCCCAGCCGCACGTCACCAGTGATGAGGTGTTCGCGCGGGCCCGCACCCAACTCCGGGCCTTCGACGGCATCAGGCCCGCCGATCCCCCACCCGCGTTCACCGGCACTCTGCGCGGCTACCAGCGCGAGGGGCTGGGCTGGCTGGAGTTTCTCCGGCGGTTTGGCTTTGGCGGCTGCCTGGCCGATGACATGGGGCTGGGCAAGACCGTGCAGGTGCTGGCGCTCCTGGCATCCCGGCGCGGCGACGCCACCGCCCCCTCGCTGGTGGTGATGCCGAAGTCGCTGGCGTTCAACTGGCGCGAGGAAGCGGCGCGATTCACGCCGGACCTGCGCGTCTTCGAGCACACCGGTAGCGGTCGGGCCAAACCCGGCCCCCACTTCTGTGACCATGACCTCATCATCACCACGTACGGCACGCTCCGGCGCGACGCGGCACAATTTGCCGGCGTGGAGTTTGACTACGT
>JACQTN010000054.1 GCA_016210785.1 Armatimonadota bacterium | reverse complement strand
GTGTTACCGCGCTTGCCGAACTTACGGCGCTCCATGACCGGTACGTTCAACGTTGTGCCAGGTGCACGGCGCACCACCATCGCGGCGCACCCGCGATAGTGGGGACTCCAAATACTGGTGATGCTCGGACTGACCCCCCTGAAATCTCTGGAGGGGCCCCGGTGATAGATTGAAGGTCTTCAGAGATTTCAGGGGGGTCACTCGGCGCAGCCGGTCCTGCGCATGGACGCAATGCGGATTTCCGAGAAGCGCAACCCGGAAGCTAAGCCTCTTGAAGCAAGCAACTGGGGCCGAGCCTGGCAAGTTCGGGCGGCATCCAGGGGAGGGTCACGGCGATGAGAGAGTGGAATCGTAGCGGGAACGTGTGGCTGCTGGCGGCTCTGCTGGGGCTCCTGCTGGCGGTGGGGATGGGCGCGCCGGGCGGTCTGGCCGCCCCGGCGGGACAGCCGCGGCCGGGGGGCCGCATCGTCTGGATCGATAGCATCATCCACGACAGCTTCGATGCCAACGTCAACGTCTCGCGCTACGCGGCGTGGATGCAGAACCAGCTCTTCGACCCGCTGGTGTGGCAGATCGCGCCGGACAGGTACGAGCCGGGGCTGGCGGAGCGGTGGGAGGTGTCCAGTAACCGTACCGTCTACACCTTTTACCTGCGCAAGGACGTGAAGTTCCACGACGGGACGCCCTTCAATGCCGAGGCGGTGAAGTTCACCTTCGACCGGATCGTGGATCCCAACACGAAGTCGCGCCGCACGGGCGAGCTGCCCAACTACGTGGCGACGCAGATCATCAATCCCTCCACGGTGCGGGTGACCTTCAGCCAGCCCTACAACCAGTTCCTGGAGAACCTGGCCGGCGGCGGTCTTCCGCCGGTCTCGCCGGCCGGCGTGCGCGCTCGCGGCAAGGACTTCGCGCTGCGGCCGGTGGGCACGGGGCCGTTCCTGGTGAGCCGGTGGATCGATGACCGCACCATGGTGCTGGTCCGCAACCCCAACTACGCGTGGGGGCCAACGTTTCTGAGGCGGCGCGGCGCGGCCTACCTGGACGAGATGACCGTCCGCTTCGTGCCGGAGGGGACGACACGCCTGCTGGCCATGGAGGCCGGCGAGGCGCACGTCATCAGCTATCCGCCCGAAGCCGAGGTGGAGCGGCTCAGGAACGACAAGAATTACCAGATCTGGATCCAGGTGGAGTCCGGCCTGGTGCAAAACTTCCCCATCAACGTGCAGCAGGGACCCACCAGGGAACTGGCGGTGCGGAAGGCGCTCAACCACGGCCTGGACCGCAGACGCATGGCGAAGCTCGTCTTCTTCAACACGGTGCAGCCCGCGTACGGCCCTCTCTCCAGCCGCAACTGGGCCTACTGGAAGGGTGTGGAGCAGTACTATCCGTTCGACCAGCTGAAAGCCCGGCAGATCCTGGACGAGGCCGGGTGGAAGGTCAACCGCACCACCGGTATCCGGGAGAAGGACGGGCAGCCGCTGCGCCTCCGCATCGTCACCAGTAGCCGCTTCCCCGACGACAAGGTGGCCGAGTTGGCCCAGGCCATGTGGCGTGAGATTGGCGTCGACGCGAGGGTGGAGCTGATGAGTGACGCGGCCACCCGCAAGCGCTACGAGGACGGCACCTTCGAGCTGGGGCGCCTGGGGCTGGGGTTCTTCGACCCCGACAGCGTGCTGTACGGCACCTACCACTCCACCATGATCACCGGCGGGGGGCGCTGGAATCGCGGCCGGGTGGTCAACAAGGACCTGGACGCGCTGCTGGAGAAGGGCCGGGTCACGCTGGAGCAAGAAGACCGGAAGCGCATCTACCAGCAGGTGCAGAAGTGGCTGATGGACCAAGCGGTGCTGGTGCCCATCTGGGAGCACACCTACGTCTTCGCCGGAACCTCGAAGCTGCGCGATGTGAAGTTCAACCTGCGGGGCCAGCCCATGTTTCACGAGGCATGGCTGGAGGGCCGGTGAGGGCGCTGCCTCTGCTGGCCGTCATCGACGGGGGGGTGGGCGGCGTGCTCACCGTCGACTTCGCGCTTCCGGAGTGAAAGAGCCCGGGCGGACAGGATGCTGAGGTACGCGGCCCGTCGCATCGTCACGGGGATTCCGACCCTGCTCGGGGTCTCCCTGCTGGTCTTCCTCATGCTCCACTTCCTGCCGGGAGACCCCGTGATGCTCATGCTCACCCACCCGGCCGGGCAGTCGCGTCCCCTGATGAAGGAGGAGGTCACCGACGAGCTGTACCAGCGCATGCGCCGGCAGCTCGGGCTCGATCAGCCGCTCGGGGTGCAATTTGTCCGCTTCGTGACCCGGGCGGTGCAGGGTGATTTTGGGAACTCCTTCCGCAGCGACCTTCCCGTGCGCGACCGCATCGCGCGCAACCTCCCCTTCACGCTGCAACTGGCGCTGGCGGCGCTGGCCCTGTCGCTGGGCGCGGGGCTCATCCTCGGCGTGCTGGCGGCGCTACGCCACCGCACCTGGATCGACACGGCGTTCATGGCGCTGGCTGTCTCCGGCGTGTCCATGCCCTCCTTCTGGCTGGGGCTCATGCTGATCCTGGTGTTCGCCTTCTACCTGCGCTGGTTCCCCGCGGTGGGCAGCCAGGGGTGGAAGGCGCTGGTGTTGCCGTCGGTGGCGCTGGGCGTGCGTGCGGCAGCGCTCGTCGCCCGGCTGGTGCGCTCCAGTCTGATCGAGGTGCTGCATCAGGACTACGTGCGCACGGCCCGTGCGAAGGGGCTCGGGCGGGGCGCCGTGGTGGTGAAGCACGCGCTGCGCAACGCCCTGATCCCCGTGGCGACGGTGGCGGGGCTGCAGTTCGGCAACCTGCTGGGCGGCGCCGTCATCGTGGAAAGCGTCTTCGGGCGGCCGGGGATCGGACATCTGG
>JACQTN010000393.1 GCA_016210785.1 Armatimonadota bacterium | reverse complement strand
GGATGGCACCCCCGTCAACGCGGAGGCGGTGAAGCGGAGCTACGAGCGCATCCTGGACGAGAAGAACCGGCTGGCCTACCGGAGTTGGTTCGACAGCATCGAGACCATCACCGCCGTGGACGAATACACGGTGGCTTTCAGGACGAAGGCCCCGTTCCTCTTCCTGGCGAACCGCATGGCCACGCCGCCGGGGTCCATCGTCAGCGCCGCCGCTGCCGCGCAGGTCGACCAGAAGACCTTCGCCTCCGCCAAGCCCATGGGATCGGGACCGTTTATGTTCAGGGAGTGGATCCGCGGGTCCCGCGTCGTCCTGGCGAAGAACCCGAACCACTGGCTGGCGAGCCGGAGCAACATCGACATCATCGAGCTGCGGGTGGTGCCCGAGGATAGCGCGCGGGCCATCGGGCTGGAGACCGGCGAGCACGACATGACACAAATCATCGCCCCGCAGGAGGCCGACCGGCTCAAGGCCAACGCCAACCTGCAGGTGCTCAACGTTCCCGTGTGGCGCATCAACGGCATCTACTTCAACACGGCGAAAAAACCCTTCGACGACGTGCGCGTGCGCCAGGCCGTCGCCCACGCCATGGACAAGAAGGCCATCGTGGACACCTTCCTCAAGGGCTACGCCCTGGTGGCCGACTCGCCGCTGCCCAAGGGCCTGTGGTCGTACAAGAGCCTCAAGCCCTTCGACTACAACCCCGCGCGGGCGAAGCAGTTGCTGGCCCAGGCCGGCCATCCCAACGGCTTCTCCACCACCATGTGGGTCCCCATCGGTTTCTACGTCAACGCCCAGCAGATCTCGCAGGCCATCACCGAGCAACTGCGGGCCGTGGGCATCCAGGTGAAGCTGGAGATCATGGAGGGGGGCAAGTGGCTGGACCTCCTCCGCTCCAAAGGCCCGCAGGAGGCGCAGTGGGAGATGAGCTACTATGGGTGGGGCACGTGGTCCGGCGAGCCGGACTACGCGCTTCGGCTGGTGTTCCACTCCGCGAACTGGGCCCCCCGGGGCACCAACCGGAACTTCTACAAGAACGCGGAGGTTGATACGCTGCTGACGCGCGGGCCCACGATCGTCAACGAGGCGGAGCGCCGCGCGGCCTACGAGAAGGCCCAGGAACTCATCTGGAACGACCAGCCCTGGGCCTACACCTTCTCGGTCAACCAGCCGACGGTGGCGAAGAAGACCTTGCGCGGCTTGAAGGTCCTGCCCACGGAGCAGGTGGTCCTGCGGGAGGCCAGCCTGACCCGATAAGGCACCGATGGCCGGCGCCCGGCAGCCGCGCATGCGGACTGCCGGGTGCCGGCGCGGCTCCCGGTCGCTCACCCGCGATATCCCATCGGCGCTCGCATCCAGGCCAGCGATGTCCAGATATACCCTCTACCGGCTGGGCCAGAGCGCGCTCACCATCGTGGGCGTCTCCATTCTCGTCTTCATGTTCCTGCATCTGGCCCCGGGCGATCCGGCGGCGCTCATCGCCGGCCCGCAGGCCAGCGAGGCAGACCTGCAGGTGATCCGCGCCACCTACGGGTTCGACGACCCGCTGCCTGTCCAGTACTGGCGCTGGCTTGCCCGCATCCTGCGCGGTGATTTCGGCTACTCCCACCGGGCCGGCCAGCCCGTGGGTGCCGACATCGCCCGGGCCTTCCCCATCAGCCTGACCCTCGCCTGCGGCGGGCTGCTGGTCGCGGTCGCCGTGGGGATCCCCCTCGGGATGACCGCGGCGATCCACCGGGAGGGTGCCATGGATCTGACGGTCATGGGGCTCGCGGTGGCCGGCATGTCCATGCCCGTCTTCTGGCTCGCACTCCTGATGATCCTGCTCTTCGCCCTGCGGCTGGGCTGGCTGCCCTCCTCGGGCTGGGACAGCCTCCGCCACTACATCCTGCCCATCTTCTCGGTCAGCCTGGCCAGCCTGGCCCTGATCTCCCGGATGACCCGATCTATCATGATCGAGGTGCTGCTGGAGGACTACGTCCGGACCGCCCGGGCGAAGGGCGTCAGGGAGCGCGCCGTTTTCTACAGGCACGCGCTTCGCAACGCGCTTCTGCCCATCGTCACCGTGGTGGGCCTGCGCTTCAGCCTGCTGGTGAGCGGCGCCGTGGTCACGGAGACCGTCTTCGCCGTCCCCGGGCTGGGGCGCCTGATCGTGCTCGCGGTGAGCAGCCGAGATTTTCCGGTCGTGCAGGGCGGGGTCCTGGTGATCTCGGTGGCCATCTCCATGGCCAACCTCATCGTGGACCTCCTCTACGCGACCCTGGACCCGCGGATCCGGTACGAGTGACCGAGGACCCCTGACATGCGCTGGCGCCCGCTCGTGCGTTCCAGGTCAGGCTTGGTAGGGATCGCGGTCGTCGTGGGCTACCTGGGGATGGCCGCTCTTGCGCCCGCCCTGGCGCCCGGAGACCCGCTCACGCAGAACCTGCGGGCGGCACTGAGACCTCCGGGCGAGACCGGCTACATCCTGGGCGCCGACGAGCTGGGGCGCGACGTGCTCTCCCGCATCATCTATGCGTCGCGCATCTCCCTGGCGGTGGCGGGCGCGGCGGTGGCGTTCGGCGTCTTGCTGGGCATCCCGCTGGGGCTGGTATCGGGGTTCTACGGCCGGAGGATCGACAGCCTGGTGATGCGGGTGAGCGACATCCTGATGGCCGTGCCCCGCATCCTCCTGGCCATCGCCACGGTAGCCATCTACGGCACCGGCTTCTGGAGCCTCGTGGTCGCCATCGGGTTTCCGGACGTACCGGAGTTTGCCCGGATCGCGCGTGCCTCCACGATGGCGATCAGAAGAATGGACTATGTCTCCGCGGCGCAGGCCCTGGGGAACTCGGACTGGCGGATCATGCTCCGGCACATCCTCCCCAACCTGATGGGACCGCTGACGGTCCAGGCGACCTTCTCCATGGCCGCGTCGATCCTCACCGCCGGCGCCCTCAGCTTCCTGGGGCTGGGCATCCAGCCGCCCACGCCGGAGTGGGGCGCGATGCTGGCCCAGGCGCGCTCCTACATGCGGGTCGCATCGCACATGACGACCTACCCGGGCATCGCCCTGGCCGTCCTGGTCCTGGGGATCAACCTGCTGGGTGACGCTCTGCGCCAGGCGTTCGATCCCCGGTTCCGCGGCAGGGACTACTGAGGGTGTCGGTGCCGCTCTGTTCGGGTGCGCCGGTCCGAGCGCGTGCCTCGATCACCCCTTCAGGTACCGCTCGAACCACGCCAGGGTGCGCTGCCAGGCGTCGCGCGCCGCGTCCGGGTTGTACCGGTCGAAGGTGTCGTTGAAGAAGGCGTGGTTGGAGCGCGGGTAGATGACGATGTCGTGGACGACGTTCGCCCGCCGCATCGCGTCGCGGATGGCCGGGATGCCCGCGTTGACGCGCGCGTCCAACTCGCCGTAGATCGCGAGGATCGCCGCCCTGATCTTCGGCACGTCCTCCAGCGGCGGGTTGGTCCCGTAGAACGGCACCGCGGCGCGAAGGTCCGGATTCTGCGTTGCCAGTCGCCAGGTGATCCCGCCCCCGAAGCAGAACCCCATGGCGCCGACGCGGTCCCGGCGGACGAACGACTGAGTCTGCAGGTAGCGGACCCCATCGTTCAGCAGGACCACGTGCTGCGCCGGCGGCGTCTGCCCCAGGGCCGTCGAGACCTGGCTGAGGTCGCTGAACGCGTCCGTCCCACCGACGGGCGAGGCCAGGTCCACGGCCAGGCCGACGTACCCGGCCTTGGCCAGCCGCCGCGAGATGTCCTTGAAGTGTTCCAGCATCCCCCGGTTCTCGTGGATCACGACGACGCCGGGCGCCGGCCCGCCGGCACGCGGCCGCGCCAGGTACCCGTACACGGTGGTCTGTCCGGACGGAAAGGTGAGGAGCTCCGCCTGGATCGCGGGGTCGTCGGGCCGCACTGTCACGCCCGTCGCCTGCGCCACCACGGAAGCCTGGCTGGACGCCGCCTCCGCGATCTCCTCTGGGGTGGCCGCGACGCCGAGGGTCTGCAGCACCGGCGCCGCCAGCGCCGCGCCGCCCGACATCATCGCGATCCGCCGCACGAACTCTCGCCGGCCCAGCCGGCCCTCCCGGTAGTCTTCGGCCCATTCCTCCACGATGTAGCGCTGCATGTCGTTCATC
>JACQTN010000392.1 GCA_016210785.1 Armatimonadota bacterium | reverse complement strand
TCCCGGCTGCGAAGCGTGCGCCCGCTGGGATAAATTGAAATTGCGGGGCACGATAACGAAACCGCTCCGAGAAGTCAAGAAACCGGAACTGAGCAGGTGACAGCGGCTTGGACATAGTATACCGGAGCGGTGAAGCCCCGCCCGGATGCCGCCCGTTCCGCGCGGGCCTCCTCAGTCTCCGTTGACTTTTCCCCCTCCGTTGATTAGACTGCACGATGCTCTTTTTTCAGATTTTTCGAGGCCATCGGAGCGTAGTGGGATGTTCCAAGGCCTGAGCGAGAAATTCGAACGGATTGTGAAGAAACTGCGCGGTCGCGGGGTGCTGACCGAGCAGAACATCGCAGAGGCGCTCAAGGAGGTCCGCCTGGCCCTGCTGGAGGCGGACGTCAACTTCAAGGTGGCGCGCGACTTCGTCGCCCGCGTCAAAGAGGCCGCGCTGGGGCAGGAGGTCTGGAAGAGCCTCACCCCCGGCCAGATGGTCGTCAAGATCGTCCACGACGAGCTGACGACGCTGCTGGGCGGCACCCACCGCGAGATGCGCTTTGCCTCCAAACCGCCCACGGTCATCATGCTGGTCGGCTTGCACGGCACCGGCAAGACCACCACCGCGGGCAAGCTGGGCCACCTGCTCAAGCGACGCGGCCGCTTCCCCATCCTGGTGGCCGCGGACCTGCAGCGCCCCGCGGCCGTGCGTCAGGTGCAGGTGGTCGCGCAGCAGGCAGGCGTGACAGCGTTCGCCCGCGCCGATGCCCGCGACCCGGTGGCCGTGGTGCAGGAAGCCGTACAGCACGCGAAGCAGCACGGGCACGACGTGGTGATCGTGGACAGCGCCGGCCGGCTCCACATCGACGAGGAGCTGATGGCGGAGTTGAAGCGCATGCGGGAGGCGTCGCACCCCGACGAGGTGCTGCTGGTGGTGGACGCCATGGCCGGCCAGGACGCCGTCACCGTGGCCGATCAGTTTCACAAGCAACTGGGGCTGGACGGCCTGATCATGACCAAGATGGACGGCGATGCCCGCGGCGGCGCGGCGCTCTCCGCGGTGGCGGTCACCGGGTGCCCCATCGCGTTCATTGGCGTCGGCGAGCGGGTGGATGCGCTGGAGCCTTTCCACCCCGACCGGATGGCTTCGCGCATCCTGGGGATGGGCGACGTGCTCACGCTGGTGGAGCGCGCCCAGGAGACGATGGACGAGGAAGCGGCGCGGGAGATGGAGCGCAAGCTCCGCCGGCGCGAGTTCACCCTGCAGGACTTTCTGGACCAGATGCGCCAGGTGCGGAAGATGGGCCCGCTGGATCAACTCCTGGAGATGATCCCCGGCCTGGGCCGAGCCCAGGCGGCGGGGCTGAAGGTGGACGAGAAGCAGCTTGGCCGCATCGAGGCCATCATCAACTCCATGACGCGGGAGGAGCGTCACCATCCGGAGGTCATCGATGGCAGCCGGCGGCGGCGCATCGCCCGCGGCAGCGGGACCACGGTGCAGGACGTGAACCGGTTGCTCAAGCAGTTCGACGAGGCGCGGCGGTTGATGCGGCAGATCGAGGGGATGAGCCGCAAGGGTCGACTGAAATTCCCCATTTGACGAGCACGATTCGACGCGAGGCCGGAGTATACTGGCACGTATTCTTCAATGAGGAGGAGACGATGGCGGTCAGGATCAGGTTGATGCGTGTGGGCGCGAAAGGACAGCCTTCCTACCGGCTGGTCGTGGCAGACTCCCGGACTCCCCGGGGTGGGCGGTACATCGACTTCATCGGATCGTACAACCCGCGCCACCAGCCGTCACGGATCACCGTGGACGAGGCGAAGGCGATCAACTGGCTGAACAAGGGGGCCCAGCCCTCTGACTCCGCCCGCGTGCTGCTGGAGCGGACGGGCGTGCTGCGCAAGTGGCGGCAGGGCAAGGCGAAGGCCTGAGAAGATGGCGTGATCACCCGGCAGGTGGTGCCGGACGGCGCCGGAACCGTCAGGCTCTGGGGAGCCCGGATGCGGGATCAAAGCACGTTCCACGCCGGTGCAAGGCGGAGCAGGCCACCGCGCTCACCCACTCCTCGGCGGCACGTGCCACGCGAATGCAAGGTGGAACACGCCGTCGCGCTCGCCGGCACGTGCCACGTTCGCGAAGGGTGCTGCACGCTACCGCGCTCACCGACTCCGCGGTGCCCACGGCGCCGCGGTGGGAGGGATGACCATGAAAGAGCTGGTGGAGTACATTACCAGGTCGCTGGTGGATCACCCCGAGGCGGTGGAAGTGACGCAGGTGGAGGGGGAGCGCTCGGTGATCCTGGAGGTGCGGGTCGCCCCCGACGACATGGGCAAGGTGATCGGCAAGCAGGGGCGGATCGCCAGGGCGCTGCGCACCATCGTCAAGGCGGCCGCGGTCAAGGACGGCAAACGCGTCCTGGTCGAGATCATCCAGTGACCCCGCGAAAAGTGTCGCCCTCGTGCTGAGTGGGCAAGGCGGGTATGTCGGGGACGCCAACGAGGCCGAGCACGATTCGACGCGAGGCCGGAGTATCTTGGCAAGTATTCTTACAAGGAGGCCCGGGATGGCCAGCGCCATTACGCTGACGCGTCCGGTGGTCATCAAGGCCATCGTGACGGAGAGCTTCAAGCGGCTGTACATTAACGACCTGGAAGAGGCGGTCAAGCGGGTGGAGGCCCTGGTCCAGCAGATCGACGTGCAGTTGCGACGCATGGAACTGGAGCGCCAGGTGACCCCGCAGGGCCGCGCGCTGCGGCAGCAACTGGAACTGGAGCGGGCGCGGCAGGAGGCGACCCGGGCCGAACTCCAGGCGCGCCTGCAGGAGGCGAGGGAACTCACCCTCAACGACGAGTTCACCCAGGGTACCGTGGAGGGGGTGGTGGAGGTCAAGATTGGCGACAACCTCTTCAACCGCATCACGCGCACCGAGATCATCGTCAAGGACGGCATCATCCTCGAGATCCGGGAGGCGTAGAGGCGTGTCCAGGAAAGCCCCTCACCGAGGGCTGGACTCCCCCCTCACCCTACCCTCTCCCCAGGCGGTAGAGGGATAAGAGGTATGTCAAGGGCCGGGCAGCCGTCGCCCGAGGAGTTGCTGGTCGTCGCCCGGATTCTCCGGCCCCACGGCATCCAGGGCGAGATCAAAGTGCTGCCGGAGACCGACTTCCCAGACCGCCTGCTGGCGCTGCGCCGGGCGTACCTCATCCACCGGGACGCCGTGCGGGAGATCGAGGTGGAGGCGGCGCGCTTCCACGGCGACTTCGTGCTGCTGAAGATCAAGGGCATCGACACGCCGGAGGCGGTGCGGGCCGTCCAGCGCGCGGAGGTGGCGGTGCCGCGCGCGGAGGCGGTGCCTCTGCCGGAGGGGACCTACTACATCCGCGACATCATCGGGCTCCGGGTCACGACCGTGGAGGGGGAACCGCTGGGACGGGTGGTGGAGGTATTGCCAAGCCCGGCCCACGACATCTATCGCGTGCAGGACGACGCCGGCCGCGAGGTGCTGATCCCCGCCACCCGGGAGATGGTCCGCGAGATCGACGTGGCGGGGCGGCGGATGGTGGTGACCCTCCCCGAGGGTCTGCGGGAGATGCAGTGACCGGAGATCCGTTCAGGGAGCCCGCGCGCGACACATGAGGATCGACATCGTCACCATCTTCCCGGAAGCCTTCGCGCCGCTCGACCTGAGCATCATCGGGCGGGCGCGGCAGCGCGGCCTGGTGACCATCGCCGTGCACGACCTGCGCGACTTCACCGACGATAAACACCGCAGCGTGGACGACTACCCGTACGGGGGTGGGCCGGGCATGGTGATGAAGCCGGAGCCCTTCTT
>JACQTN010000409.1 GCA_016210785.1 Armatimonadota bacterium | reverse complement strand
TGTCGGGCGCCATCCGCCGCCAGGAGCTGACGCCGGCGTCGATCCCCTGCTCGATGGCCTCCGGGCCCAGGTACCGGCCCCACTCCCACGTGGCGATGCCGACCTCGACCGGACAGCGACGCGGGTCCACGCCCAGCACCTCCAGGCCGCGGAAGGCGATGGGGCGGATGTAGCAGCTCTGGTGGCCGTTGGCGCGGATGATCTCCTTGATGCCGTCGGTGATCTGCTCTTTCGTATAGGGCAGCGGCATGCGGATGATCTTGCACGAGTCCCAGAAGCGGTCGATGTGCGGCTTCAGGCAGAAGGCGGCCGGGCCGCGCGGCGTGGCGTAGGCGCGGATACCCTCGAAGACGCTGCTGCCGTAGTGCGTGACGTGGGAGAGGATGTGGATCTTGGCGTCTCCCCAGGGGATGACCTTGCCGTTGAACCAGATGTACGACGCGCGGACCACGGTCTGTCCCTCCTTTTAGTGAATACGTGCCAGAATCCACCGGCCTCGGGTCACTGCGTGCTCGGCCCTGACCCACCCCGGAAATTCGCGGCTTTGGCGAATTTCTGGGGTGGGTCAACGTTCCCGACTCATCCGCTTTGGCCCCTCAGCCCAGGTGTGATTCGCGTCCGTTCGTGCGCGAGAATTGAGACGCCCTCCACCCTGAGTCAGGGACGGAGGGCTCCTCCGCGGTACCACCGTGCCCACCCCAGGAAATCCGCGGGATTTCCTGGGGACCCCGGGGTCAATTATGGTGGAGACGAGGGGAGTCGAACCCCCTCCCGTCGCGCGCTCCGACCCCCACACACTCTGGGTGTGTGGGGCCCCGCACGGAATCACCCGTCGTCGCGCGCTCCGCCTGAGGGGCTCTGCCCCTCGGCCGGAATCGCTCCCGCGATTCCTGTCACCCCGACGACGTGGGGGAGGTCCCTCCCCCACACCCCCTCAGGTCGGGGGTTCGATCCACCGTATTAAATTTGGTGGAGACGAGGGGAGTCGAACCCCCGACCTCCTGAATGCCATTCAGGCGCTCTCCCAACTGAGCTACGTCCCCACGACCGTCCGCTCAATGCCAGTAACGCGGGCCGCGGCGCACCCTGCGCGAAGTATCCTGGCTTCCAACACTCCCTCGGGCGCGCAGCTTGCGGGCCCCGTGACGCGGGTGTCAACCCTTGTGCAGATTATAGGCAACCGGGCAGATGGCGTCAAGTTGCGTGGCCCGGCGCTATGCGCGGCCGCGCCCGTCAGAGCCGCTTCTCGAAGTACAGATAGACGCGCTCGGTGGCATACCCCATCCGCCGGCAGAATCCCTCCGCCGCCGCGTCCAGCCCCCAGAAGGTCACCGCGGCCCGCGGTGCCTTCCGGCCGCGGAAGAACTCCAGCGCCGCGCCGGCCAGCGCCCTCCCCACGCCGCGCCGGCGGTGCGGCTCGCGCACCGCCAGGATCCACTCCCCTGTCTCGCCCCGCACCTCTGCCAGCACGAACCCCACCCGGTAGGACTCCCGCTCCGCCACGAACGCCCGGCACTGGGGCCGGTGGAGGATCTTTTGCACGTCCCCGGCATCCAGGGCCGTGCCGAAGCTCTCCTGGTAGACGCGGACGATCTCCCGCTCGTCTCCCGCCGCCGCCCTCCGCACGGCGTACCCGTCCGGCGCCGGCGCCTGGACCCGCTCGCCCAGCGCCCGCGTCATCACAATCAGGGCGTTGGTGAACGCGAAGCCGAAGACGCGGGCAAAGGCCAGCCCCAGCGGGTTCACCTCCGCGGTCCGGACCAGCATCGCATCCTGCCGCTCCTGCCGGAAGCGCCGCGCGACGAACTCGTGCAGGCGCCGCAGCAGCGTGCCGTCCGTGGCCCCCAGCGCCGCGGCCCTTCCGGCGGTCCCCACCAGGTCGCCGATCATCTCCTCCACCAGCAACTGCCCGCCGTGGCGGCCCAGGATCATCATGCCGGCAGGACGCCGGTTGACCTCCACCACGTGGACCTCCTTCTCCGATTGCACCCACCAGAAGTCCTGCGGCCCGATGGCCCCGTGCCGGTCGAAGCACGCCGAGTAGCCGCCGCGGTAGGCACGCTCGTAGAGGTCCACCAGGAAGTTGACGTCGCCCGCCTCCGCCTTGCGCACCGCAACGAGCATGGCCGCTCCCGCTCACTCCTGTGCCCACGCCAGCGGCTCCGCGTCCCCCCACAACCGCTCCAGCTTGTAGAAGGTGCGCGTCTGCGGGGTGAAGATGTGCACCACCAGGCTGCCAAAATCCAGCAGCACCCACCCGCTCTGCGCGTCGCCCTCGCGGGCCAGCGGGTGGACCCGATCCCCGGCCATCGCCTCTTCCACCGCCTCCACGATGGCCCGGATCTGGACGCTGGATGTACCGGTGCAGATGACAAAGTAGTCGGTGACCAGCGTGAGCGCCTGCAGGTCCAGGACCACGATGTCTTCCGCCTGCTTGCTGCTGGCGGCCTCGGCGCAGCGGACGGCGCGCGTCCGGGCGTCGCGCTCAGGCATCGCGCTCATGGTAGAGGTTGTGCTTGTAGACGTAGTACTCCACCGCCTCCGGCACCAGGTACTTGATGGGACGGCCGCCGCGCACGCGGCCGCGGATGTCCGTGGACGAGATGGCGAGCGCCGGGATCTCCATGGAGACGATGCTGCCGGGCCCGCCGCCGCCGCGGTTGTGGCCGGCCAGGACCGCAGGGTCCAGCGGGTAGCCGGGCCGGGTGGCCGCGATCACGCGGCACAGGCGCAGCAGTTCGGACGCCTCCCGCCACTCTCCGCGGAGGATCTGCTGCAGCGCGTCGGCGCCCGTGATGTAGTAGACCTGCGCCGGCCGCAGCCTGCCGGTCATCTCCCGGATCGTATCGATGGTGTAGGAGGGCCCGGGCCGCTCCGTCTCCATGCGGGAGACCGCGAAGTAGGGATTGCTCACCGTGGCCAGCAGCGTCATGCGGCAGCGGTGCCCGGGATCGGTGACGGCCAGCGGATCCTTGTGCGGCGGGTGCCGGTTGGGCACGAAGATGACGCGGTCGAGCCCGAACTGCACCCGCGCCTCCTCCGCGGTGACCAGGTGCCCCATGTGGATGGGGTCGAAGGTCCCGCCCATCACCCCCACGCCGGTGGCCGGCGCCCGCGCCCCGCCAGGGGCCCGCTCGTCGAGCCACCGGACGCCGACCTCGGCGCCGCAGGCGGGACAGACCAGCAGCCCGTCCTCGCGGTTCTCCCCGCGCGGCAGCCAGTCCATGCAGGTGTGGAAGGGGGCACGCTGGCCGTCTCTGGGAGCGTAGAATCCATGGCCGAGGGCGTGGTAGGCGAAGCTGGTGTCCAGAAGGCGGCGGAGATCCTCGAGCGTCGTCACGTGGGCAAGTGCCTCGCGATCAGGGCCAGCAGCCGGTCCACTCCCTCGCCGGTCAGCCCCGAGATCGGCACGACCTCATACCCCCGCGCCTCCAGGGCGCGCTCCACCCCCGGGTAGCGGCCCGCGGCGTCGGGAAGGTCCATCTTGTTGGCCGCCACCACCATGGGACGCTCCGCCAGCGCCGGATCGTACAGCGCCACCTCGCGGTTGATGGCGTCGAAGTGCGCCAGCGGATCACCGTCCGCGGGCGCCAGGTCTAGCAGGTGCACCAGCAGCCGTGTGCGCGTGATGTGCCGGAGAAACTCGTGTCCCAGGCCCGCGCCGCGGTGCGCCCCGTCCATCAGCCCCGGGATATCCGCCACCACCGCGCGCCGCCCGCCGGGAAGCTGGACGACGCCCAGCATCGGCGCCCGCGTCGTGAACGGGTAGTCGGCGATCTTGGGCCGCGCCGCGGAGATGCGTGCCAGCAAGGTGGACTTGCCGGCGTTGGGCCGGCCCACCAGCCCCACGTCGGCCAGCAGCCGCAGTTCCAGTGCGACCTGCCGCTCCTCGCCCGGCTGCCCCGCCTCGGCCTGGGTCGGCGCGCGCCGCGTAGGCGTGGCAAAGCGGGCGTTGCCCCGCCCGCCGCGGCCGCCGCGCGCCACCACCACCTGGGCGCCTTGCTCGGCGAGGTCGGCCAGCAGCGCACCGTTTCCGGCCTCCCTCACGATGGTACCCACGGGGACGCGCGCGGTCAGGTCGGACCCGGAGCGGCCGTGCCGCTTGCTCCCCTGGCCGTGTGCGCCGCGCTTCGCCCGGAAGTGCCGCCGGTACTGGAAGTCCATCAGCGTGTGGAGTCCCTCGTCGGCGCGAAAGATGACGCTGCCGCCGTCGCCACCGTCGCCGCCGTCGGGTCCTCCTTTGGGGACGAACTTCTCGCGGCGGAAGCTGGCGCACCCGTTGCCGCCGTCCCCGCCTTTGACGTACACGACCGCCCTGTCAATAAACATCTCACAGACGTCCTCGCAAATCAACCTCTGAAAAACACGACAACCCGGGGACATCGACCCCGGGTCGTCCGCGCTCACCGCGCCGGCGGTCACGCCCCGGCCGGCTCGACGCTCACCTCGGTGGTCACCCGTCCCCTGTGCCGGAAACGCACCACGCCGTCCGCTAGCGCAAAGAGCGTGAAGTCGCGCCCCACGCCCACATTCTCGCCGGGCTTGACCCGCGTCCCGCGCTGCCGCACCAGGATGTTGCCCGCGCGCACCACCTGTCCCCCGAACCGCTTCACGCCCAGCCGCTGCCCGGCGCTGTCGCGCCCGTTCCGGCTGCTGCCGCCGCCTTTCTTGTGTGCCATGGCCGATCCCTCCTCCACCTACCAGCGCGGCGAACACACCCGCCGCGCCCGGCGTCACATCTCGATGCGGTCCACCTGCACCTCGGTGTACGACTGCCGGTGCCCGCGCAGCCGGCGGTAGCGGGTCTTGGGCTTGTACTTGAACACGATGATCTTGCGCCCGCGGCGCTCACCCAGCACCCTGGCGTGCACCGTTGCGCCCTGCACCACCGGGGTGCCAGTCACGATCCGCTCGCCATCGACCACCAGCAGGACGCGGTCGAGCGTGATCTCCTCACCGGGCGCGGCCTCCAGCCGTTCCAGCCGCAAGACCGTGCCGGCCTCCACCCGGTACTGCCTGCCTCCCGCCTCCACCACCGCGTACATGAGACACCTCCACGCACTCCGCACAACCCTTGCAAGCCGGGGGCATTGTAACACGGCCATCCGGGGGTGTCAAACACGCGC
>JACQTN010000038.1 GCA_016210785.1 Armatimonadota bacterium | reverse complement strand
TTGGCCAGGTACTCCAGGTTGACCTGATGGACGATGCCCGTATCGGGCGGCACCACGGTGAAGTTGGAGAAGGCCTTCTGCGCCCAGCGCAGGAAGGCATACCGCTCGCGGTTGCGCTCGAACTCCTTCTCGGCGTTGTAGAAGAGCGCGAACTCCGTGCCGAAGGCGTCCACCTGCACGGAGTGGTCGATGACGAGATCCACCGGGTTGATGGGGTTGATCCGTGACGGGTCGCCGCCCAGGCGCTTCATGGCCGCCCGCATGGCGGCCAGGTCTACAACCGCAGGCACGCCGGTAAAGTCCTGCAGCAGGACGCGCGCCGGTAGATACGGGATCTCACGCTCGGCCGGCCTGCCGTCCCAGCGGGCGATCGCGGTCACGTCCTCCTCTGTCACACGCTTGCCGTCGCACTGCCGCAACGCTGCTTCCAGAAGCACCTTCACCGAGTAGGGCAGGCGGGAGACCTGGCCGATCCCCTGTTTCTCCAGCCGGTCCAGCCGGTAGATGGTCACCGGTCCGGATGAGGTCTGGATCTGGTCGCGTGCGCCAAATGCACCACGAAGCTCCGCCACGTCGGATCACCCTTGCGGTCCGGGAATTCGCTCCGGGAATATGATGCCTCCCCCGGAGGCAGGGGAGGATGCCACCAGTATAACGCACCGTACCCGGGGATGTCACCACGGCGGCCGATGCACCGTTTCAGACCAGCGCGGGAGGGGTGTGATCGACGAAGAGGACCCGGCAACCGATGATGGTGGCGAGCGGCAGGAAATGTCGGCGGTTCGTTGTCGCCACCACGAGTCCGTGGTGTCTGGCCTGCACACTGAGGATGACGTCGTTGAGGAAGCCAGCGGAGGTCACAGGATGTCCCTCGGCCCTCAGCCGGCGCAGGATACGCCCGGCGCGGCTGAACTCCTCAACTGTGGGGCACAGGATCCTGTCCCGAGCGGCAAACCGGCCAAGCAGTCGGTCCAGAAGACGCTGCTCACGTGGGTGCGGTGTCCCCGCCAGCAGCTCCATGGCAACGATGCCGCTCAGGAGCCGGATGCCCCACGACCCGCCGCTCGTGACGATCTCCTCGTGTTTGCTGGCCCGCAGCCAGTCCACGAGGACGCTCGTATCCAGCAGCAGGTTCATTTGGGCTCGAAGACCGGCTCCACGTTCACCTTCCCCTTGACCTGGCGCAGTGCCCTGTCAATGTCGGCATCCGCCAGCACCCGGTCCATGGCGGCGTGGAGAGCCTCGGTCTCCGTTCTGGCCCGCAGCACCTTCTTGACCTTCGACAGCCTCTGCTGATCCAGCCTGAGATGCTTATCTCGCATGAGCGCAGCCACCGCGTGCACCTCCACTCGCGATTCGATGACGCGACAATCCCTCGTGTACATATTATACCAGAAGCATGTACATGTATCACGCGGTGCTTTCTCACCACAGCAGTCTCCATCGCACGGACCGACTCACCTGATTGCCGGTCAGTCGGAGGCTTCGCCGATGGCACGAAGCCGGTCGCGGGTCGCTTCATCGCGCCCGCGCCCCGACCGGCGATGTACAGTTCGCACCGGATGGGTGGCTCTCTTTCGCCGGCGCACGCTGAGGCCAAGGAGGGACGGGCCGCAGAGCGAAATAGAGTGCCGGGAGGGACGGGCTATGGGTGACCTGCTGAACCTGTTGTGGATCATCTTCCTGCTGTCCACCATCATCCCGATGCTTCGGCAGCGCGCGCTGGACGCCCGGCGGCTGTCCATGCTCCGGCAGATCGAGCAGAGCCGCGGCTCCCGCGTCATCACCATGATCCACCGCCAGGAGTCCATGAGCTTCCTGGGCATCCCCATCGTGCGGTACATCAACATCGAGGATTCGGAGCGGATCCTGCGCGCCATCCGCCTGACGCCGGAGGAGATGCCCATCGACCTGGTGGTCCACACGCCGGGGGGCCTGGTGCTGGCCGCGGAGCAGATCGCGTGCGCGCTGCAGCGGCACAAGGGCAAGGTGACGGTCTTCGTCCCGCACTACGCCATGTCCGGCGGGACGCTCATCGCGCTGGCCGCGGACGAGATCGCCATGGACCCCAACGCCGTGCTGGGACCGGTGGATCCCCAGCTCGGCAGCCCGCAGGGCGGGTATTTCCCCGCGGCATCGGTCCTGGCCGCGGTGGCCGTGGACAACCCCAATCGCGACGACCAGACGCTGATCCTGGCGGACGTGGCGCGCAAGGCCATCCGCCAGGTGCACGACACGGTCTACAATCTGGTCAAGGATAAGATGGAGGAGCCGCGGGCGAGGGATCTGGCCACCGCGTTGAGCGAGGGGCGGTGGACCCACGACTACCCCATCGAGATCGAGGAGGCGCGGACGCTGGGCCTCCCGGCCACCGAAGGACTGCCGCGCGAGATCTACGAACTGATGGATCTCTACCCGCAGGCACCCCAGCGCCGCCCCACGGTGGAGTTCATCCCGATGCCGTATGCCCCAGCGCCGGCCGCACCCAAGGGTGACGGGCGCAAGTAAGCAGACAAGGATGGGTGTAGTGGCTTTGCGCCACTCCACCCTTCTCCAAGTGTCCGACGAGGGGAGGATCTTTCCCTCCCCTCGACCCCACCCGCGACGGTGGGGCATCCGGCATACGGGTGATGCTCGGCCTCGGCCAAGCCGGGCCTGCGCATGAAAAGAACCACTGGAGGGATGACCGTGGAGTTGCTGGCGGTGCGCATCGAGAAGCCCGACGACATCAACCTGATCCTGGGCCAGTCCCACTTCATCAAGACCGTGGAGGACCTGCATGAGGCCCTGGCCGGCTCCGTGCCCGGCCTCAAGTTCGGCATCGCCTTCTGCGAATCGTCGGGGCCGGCGCTGGTGCGCAAGAGCGGTACCGACGCCGAGTTGACGAATCTGGCCGCCGAGAATTGCCTGCGCCTGGGCGCCGGGCACTGCTTCCTCATCTTCCTCCGCAACGCGTTTCCCATCAACGTCCTGGCCGCCGTCAAAGCGGTGCCGGAGGTGGTGGGTCTCCACTGCGCCACTGCCAACCCGGTGGAGGTGGTCCTGGTGGAGACGGCCCAGGGCCGCGCCATCCTGGGGGTCGTGGACGGGATGAAGACGAAGGGCATCGAGACCGACCAGGACGTGGCGCACCGCAAGGAGTTCCTGCGCAAGATCGGATACAAGTTGTGATTCCCCTGCGCCCGCTCGGCCCCACGGGCGTCCATGTCCCCGTCATCGGACAGGGCACCTGGAACCTGGGCGTGGGCCGCCGGGGCGGGGAGGAGGAAATCGCCGCCCTGCGCCGCGGGCTCGACCTGGGCATGACCCACATCGACACCGCGGAGATGTACGGCGACGGCCGCACGGAGGAGCTGGTGGCGCGGGCGATTGGCGGCCGGCGCCACGAGGTCTTCCTGGTCAGCAAGGTCCTGCCGTCCAATGCCTCCTACAAAGGCACCGTCCAGGCATGCGAGCGCAGCCTGCGCCGCCTGCGCACCGACGTGATGGACCTCTACCTGGTGCACTGGTGGACCGGGAGGCATCCCATCGAGGAGACGATGCGGGCAATGGAGGAGCTGGTGGCGCAGGGCAAGGTCCGTTTCATCGTCGCGAGCAACTTCGACGTCGAGCAGATGGGACGGGCCCGCGC
>JACQTN010000391.1 GCA_016210785.1 Armatimonadota bacterium | reverse complement strand
GGCATGATCAACACGTTCACCGGGCTCACCATCCCGCTCATCGCCTCGGCGACGGCCACGCTCATCTTCCGGCAGTTCTTCCTCACCGTCCCCGACGAGCTGGTGGACGCGGCGAAGGTGGACGGCGCCGGGCCCATGCGCTTCTTCTGGAGCATCCTGCTGCCGTTGTCCAGCAACACCGTCGCCGCCCTGTTCGTGATCCTGTTCATCTACGGCTGGAACCAGTACCTCTGGCCGCTCCTCATCACCACCAGCGACCGCATGGCCACCATCGTCATCGGCATCACGAAGATGATCGGTACCGGCGACGCACAGATCGACTGGCAGATCGTCATGGCGACCACGATCCTGGCCATGCTGCCGCCGGTGGCCGTGGTGGTGCTGATGCAGCGGTGGTTCGTGCGGGGGCTGGTGGAGACCGAGAAGTAGGGACTGGCCTCGCCCGGCCACATAACTTTGCCGATCCGGATCATCCGTGGCGGCGGCGATGTGAGAGTGTCTTGAGCGCGATCGATCCCGTGTGCTCCCGCGCGGGCATGCGGGCCGCTGGCGCCACCGTCGCCACGGTGTGCGAACGGGTCTTGGAGAGGATCTGAGCCTGGCGGGATCCGCCACACCAGGAGGGACCCATGCAAGGGAAGGCCGTGATCGCCAGCATCCTCAAGGCCGAGGGCGTGGAGTATCTTCCCTGCTACCCGGACAACCCGCTCATCGCCGCCGCCGCCGCGGCCGGCATCCGTCCCATCCTCACCCGGACCGAGCGGGTGATGGTCAACATCGCCGACGGGTACAGCCGCACGTCCAGCGGGCGGCGGATCGGGGTCTGCGCGATGCAGTACGGCCCCGGCACGGAGAACGCCTTCGGCGGAGTCGCCCAGGCCTACTCGGACGGCACCCCCATCCTGCTCCTGCCCGGTGCCCCGGCCCGGGCCCGGCTCGGGGTCCCGCCCAACTTCCAGGCCATCTACAACTACCGCGGCGTGACCAAGTGGGTGGAGGTGATCAACGCGGCCGACCGCATCCCGCAGATGATGCGGCGCGCCTTCACGCTCCTGCGGTGCGGGAAGCCCGGCCCGGTCCTCCTGGAAGTGCCCGCCGACGTCATGGCCGAAGAGCTTGCCGGGGAATCGGCGCAGTACACCCCGGTCACGGGCGCCAGGCCGATGGGCGATCCGCGGGATGTGCGCGAGGCGGTGAAGGCTCTCCTGAGCGCCAGGACGCCCGTCGTCATGGCGGGGCAGGGTGTCCTCTACGCCGAGGCGTGGGACGAACTGAAGGAGTTCGCTGAGCTGCTCCAGGTGCCGGTGCTCACGACCCTCAACGGCAAGAGCGCATTTCCCGAGAATCATCCGCTGGCCCTGGGCGCGGGGGGTCATTCCGGGACCCGGATGGTGGACCATTTCCTGCGCAAGGCCGACCTGGTCCTGGGCGTGGGCACCAGCTTCACCCGCTCCAGCTTCGTCGTCCCCATTCCGCCGGGCAAGACGATGGTGCAGGCCACGATCGACGAGCAGGATATCAACAAGGACTATTCCATCGCTCACGCGGTCATCGGCGACGCCAGGGCGGTCCTGCGCCAGCTGCACCAGGAGGCGGCGCATCAGATCGGGCCGGACGGTCGCCGGGGAGACCTGAGCGTTTCCCGAGAGATCGGCGCCATCAAAGAAGAGTTCCTGCGGGAGTGGATGCCCCGTCTCACCTCCGACGAGACCCCGATCAGCCCCTACCGCGTGATCTGGGACCTCATGCACGCCCTGGATCGGACGCGGGCCATCGTCACCCACGACGCGGGCAACCCGCGGGATCAGATCGTGCCGTTCTACGAGACCCTCATACCTCACGGCTACATCGGATGGGGCAAGTCGACGCAACTGGGCACGGGGCTGGGCCTCGCCATGGGCGCCAGGCTGGCCGCGCCCGACCACGTCGTCGTGAACGTGATGGGCGATGCGGCTTTCGGGATGGTGGGCATGGACTTCGAGACCGCGGTGCGGTCGGGAATCCCCATTCTCACCATCGTCATGAACAACGGGTTGATGGGCGGTTACGAGAAGTCTCTCCCCGTCTCCCGCGCCCGGCACCGCCTTGACGCGCTCACCGGGGACTATGCCAGGGTCGCGGAAGGGCTGGGTGGCTACACGGAGCGGGTGGAGAAACCTGTCGATGTGAGGCCCGCGCTGCGCCGCGCCATCGAGCAGGTCCAGGCCGGGCGTCCCTCGCTGCTGGAGGTGATCACGCGCGAGGAGCCGGTGTATCCGCGGTACTGGTGAGGTGGGCGCGGGGCGAGGAAACAGGAGGGTTTCTGGGTCACACCCTTGAAGCGTTATGCTGTTCCCCTGGATACCCGGTCTGCCGGCGCCCTCGAGGTCTGACCGCAGAGACGCCCGAAGGAGGCATCGTGGATTCCGCGCCGCTTAAGCAGCGCGCCCTGGAAGAGATTGACCGGACGGCCGACGAACTGGTCGATCTCTGCGCCCGGATCGTCCGGGTGCCCGCCGAGAATCCTCCCGGCGACACCTCGCAAGTCGCCGACTTCATACTGGACCTCCTCGACGGATACGGGGTGCGTGGGCGGCGGTACGAGCCCCGTCCCGGCATGGTCAGCGTCGTGTTTCAGATCGGGAATCCTCAGGAGAAGCCGCACCTGGTGTTCAACGCACACCTCGACGAGTTCCCCGCGGAGCACCCCGACTCGTGGGCGTTCCCTCCCTACGGCGGACAGGTGGCGGACGGACAGATCCGCGGCCGGGGCGCCGCGGACATGCGCGGCGGGCTGACCGCGTCCCTCTATGCCTTCCTGCTGCTGCACCGGTTCGGCCTGCCGGCGCGCGGCTGCTGCACCCTCATGCTCGTGGCCGACGAGGAGTGCGGCGGGTACTGGGGGGCGGGGTGGCTGGTGCGGACGTTCCCAGAGTTGCTCGGCGACGCCCTGATCATCGGGGAGCCCGATTCTCCGGAGAGCCTCCGCATCGGCCAGAAGGGCAAGTCGCAACTGCGGCTCGTCGCGCGCGGGGAACCGTACGGCGCCGCGCTCGCCACGCTCAACGACGCCAACACCCGCCTCGGCTCGGCCCTCCCGCTGCTCAGGGATCTGCTGGAGGTCCGCGGGCCCTGGCCGGAGGAGGTGCAGGAGGTCCTGGCGGAGGCCCGGGACTACGCGTGGACGGACCGCGGCGCCGGCATGCAGTGGTTGCTGGAGCGCACTGCGGTCAACGTGGGCGTGATCCGCGGCGGCATCAAGATCAACATCGTGCCCAGCGAGTGCGTGGCGGAGGTGGACGTGCGCATCCCATACGGGGTGAAGCCCGCCGACATCAAGGCCCGGGTGGAGCGCGTGCTGGCGGAGGCCGGTCTGGCCGACATCACGGTCGAGCACATCGAGCCTACGTTCCAGGCCACCTACACGTCCCCGAAGCATCCCTTCGTGCAGACGGTCCGGCGTAACATCAGGGAGGTGACGGGGCGAGACCCGAGGCTGACCGTCGGGTTCGGATCGAACGACGCCCGCTACTTCATGCCTCACGGCGTCCCGGCGGTGATCTATGGTCCCCGGCCCTACAACATCGCCGCGGCCAACGAGTACATCACGATTGAAGATCTCATCACCGCGACCAAGGTCCACGCGGGGGCGGCCTTCGACTTCCTGTGTGGTTAGGATACCTCTGACCCCTCTCCGGTCAGGAGAGAGGGCTCAGGAGCTGAGCAGGTGGTGCACACTCACATATCACCCTTGTGCAGAGTGGCAGAGGCCAGGGTGAGGGGGAAGGAAGGGAGAGTTCTCGTGCGCGCATCCGTGACAGGCCGTCTCGCCAGCGCGATGCTCATGGTGCTGGCGCTCGCAGCGGCGCTTGCCGTGAGCCCATCGCCGCCGGCGTCGGCGCAGCCGCGCGAGCGCAACCAGGTCGTCCTGGGGTTTTACCAGGACGTGGACACCTTCAACGTGCTCACGCTTTCCACCGACGCGGGGTCCATCGCCATCCGCGCCTTCATGGACCCGCTCGTGGAAGGGGACCCGAAGTGGAAGTACCAGCCCATCCTGGTGAGCGAGATTCCCTCGCTAGTGAACAAGATGTGGCGCGTGCTGCCCAACGGCAGGATGGAGCTCACCTGGAAACTGCGTCCCAACGTCCGGTGGCACGACGGGAAGCCGTTCACCAGCGCCGACGTGCTGTTCACGCACCAACTGGCCACCGACTCCAGGATCCCGGTCACCTACTCGCTGTGCGGAAACGCGCCGCACATCGAGTCGGTGCAGGCGCCGGATCCGCTGACCGTGGTGGTCACCTACCGGCGCGTCTACGCCTTCGCGTACCAGTGCGTGGTGGAGGGGAGCCGCTGGGGCGCGGTCCCCAGGCACATCTTCGAGCCTGTCTACCAGCGGAACCCCGCGGGGATCAAGGAGATGGCCCTGGGGAAGGACGCCCGCCTCACCATCGGCAACGGGCCGTTCCGCTTCCGCCACTGGCTGCGCGGCAACGAGATCTTCTTCGAGGCCAACGCCGACTACTGGCGTGGCCGGCCCAAGACCGGCCGGCTGTTCTTCCGGTACTTCGCGGACGTCAACACGCTCTTGACCAACCTCGTCGCCGGGGCGGTGGATGTAGTCGGCCCGGCGCCGTCCGGAATCTTCTTCGGCCAGGGCCTCCAGCTCGAGGAGCTGAT
>JACQTN010000390.1 GCA_016210785.1 Armatimonadota bacterium | reverse complement strand
GGATTACTCGTCCTTGGCGCGGTAGCGGATCACGCGGGCCGGCACGCCCACCGCCACGCCCCTGGGCGGCACATCCTTGGTCACCACCGATCCCGCCCCGGTCACCGCCCCGCGCCCCAGCCGGATCGGGGCGACCAGCATCGTGTCGCTCCCGATGAAGACCTCGTCCTCGATGTGCGTCACGTGTTTGGCCCTCCCGTCGAAATTGCAGGTCACCGTGCCCGCGCCGATGTTCACGCGCGCGCCCAGCACGGCGTCCCCGATGTAGCTCATGTGGTGGATCTTGGTGTGGTCGCCCACCCGGGCGTTCTTCAACTCGGCGTAGTTGCCGATCTCCACGCGCCGGCCGATCACGTTGCCAGGCCGCAGGTGCGCGTACGGGCCGATGGTGGTTCCCTCACCGATCTCGCTGTGCTCCACGGTGGAGGCAAGGATCGTGACCTCGTCGCCCACCCGCGCCCCGATCAGGTGGGCGTGGGGGCCGATGACGCAGTCCTGGCCCACCCGCGTCTCCTCCCCCAGGGTGCTGAAGGGGTGGATGACGGTGTCCTGCCCCACCTCCACGCCGGCGTGCACGAAGGTGGTGGCGGGATCGACCACGGTCACGCCGGCGTCCATCAGGCGGTCCAGGATGCGGGCGCGCATCACGCCCTCCACGTGGGCCAGGTGCCGGCGGGAGTTAATGCCCAGCACCTCTTCCGGGTTTCCCTCCACCGCCTCCACGCACCGCCCCTGCCGCAGCAACCACAGCACCGCGTCGGGCAGGTAGAACTCGCCCTGGGCGTTGTCGCGGGTCAGGTGGGGGAGCGCCTCCAGCAGGTCGGGCGTGCGGAAGACGTAGGCGCCGGCGTTGATCTCCCGCACGGCGCGCTGGGCGGAAGTGCAGTCGGCCTCCTCCACCAGCCCTGCGACGCGGCCGTCGCCGCCGCGCAGCACGCGCCCGTAGCCGGTGGGATCGTCCACCACGGCGCTGGTGAGAACGGCCGCCGCGCCGGTCGCCCGCTGGTGCTCCAGCAGGCGGCGCAGCGTCTGCGGCGTGATCAGCGGGGTGTCGCCGAAGAGGACGATGACCGGGCCGTCGGTGTCGCGCAGCAGCGGCGCGGCCTGCATCACGGCGTGGCCGGTGCCCAGCGGCTCGGGCTGTTCCACGTAGCGGACGCCGTCGCCGATGGCCCGGCGCACGTGGTCGGCGCCGTGGCCGATCACCACGATGGGCGCCACCTCACCGGCCTCGCGCAACGCCTCCAGCACGAACCAGAGCATGGGACGCCCGCACAGGGTGTGCAGCACCTTGGGCCGCGCCGAGCGCATCCGCTTGCCGACGCCGGCCGCCAGCACGACCGCGGGAATGACCACCATCTGGGAGAACTTTCGACCTCCGTGCCGGCCCTGCGTGGGCCGTCCTGCCTTCCATCTGATTGCTTCTGGACGGCCGGGCGGATTCCTCCGGTGCGCCGTGTGTGGGTGAGCGCGGGAGAATGCCGCACCTTGCAGGGGCGTGGAACGCTCAGAAGCTGAGTCGGCGAGCGCGGGAGAATGCCGCACCTTGCAGGAGCGTGGAACGTGCCCGCGCGGCGCGCGCTGCCGCGATGGGGTGCAGGAGTGGCTGCGGGCGCTCACGAAAACTCTGAGCACATTCCGGTCCACGGGAGCGCGCGGGCCGGCGCACGGCAGGAGGGACACATCGTGGATCTGGGGATCCGGGGACGCGTTGCACTCATCGGAGCTTCGGGCCGAGGGTTGGGCCTGGCAACCGCCACGCGGCTGGCCATGGAAGGCTGCCACATCGCCATCTGCGACAAGGACACCGCCGTGCTGGAAGGGGCGCTGGCGCAGGTCAAGGCGGCCGCGACCTCCACCGGGGAGACCATCAAGGCCTTTGCCTATCCGGTGGACCTGACCAGCGCGCAGGACATCGACCGCCTGGCCGCGGACGTGCGCCGCGACCTGGGCCCCGTCGGCATCCTGGTCACCAACTCCGGCGGCCCGCCGCCCGGCGGCTTCGAGGAGGCGACCGACGAGAAGTGGGTGTTCGCATACAGCCTCACGTTCCTGAGCGCCGTGCGTCTGATCCGCGCCGTGCTGCCCGACATGAAGGCGCAGAAGTGGGGCCGCATCATCAACTTCACGTCGCGCTCGCTCCGGGAGCCCATCCCCAACCTCATCATCTCCAATTCTGTGCGCCTGGCCGTGGGCGGCATGGCCAAGACCCTGGCCGGCGAGGTGGCGAAGTACGGGATCACTGTGAACAACGTCTGCCCCGGTCCCACCACCACCGACCGCGCCATCGAGCTCGCGAAGGCGCGCGCCGCGAAGAAGGGCATCTCGTACGACGAGGAGATGGCGGCGACGGTCAAGGGGATCCCCCTGGGGCGTCTGGCGAAGCCGGAAGAGCAGGCCGCGGCGGTGGCCTTCCTCTGTTCGGAGCCCGCCGGCTACGTCACCGGGATCTCGCTGCTGGTGGACGGCGGCGCGGTGCAGGCGCTGTAGCGGCCGGACCGCGGCGAAGGCGCGAGAGGAAATCCTGGGAGGTGGCAGCGGTTCGAGGTGGCTGCGGGGCCAGGACTCGAACCTGGACTAGGAGATCCAGAGTCTCCCGGCCTACCATTAGCCGACCCCGCAGCGAATCCGCCCTAGTACACTAGCACCAGGCTTTACCGCCGTCAACCCCTGCGGCGGCGCAGCGCCGCCCCCGCGCGTGCTATAATCTAAGGGCATAAGGGCAGGAGGACGTCCCGCAGAGCTATGGCCCAGGAGTCCCAGGTCTATACCGAGATCGAACTCACCCTCCCCGCTCCGCCGCGGGAATTGCCGGTGTTCCGCGGCCGCAGCATGCGCGACCTGGCCCACAACCTGCGGCGCGAGTCCCGGCGCGTGACGGAGTGGTTCGGCGGGCTCGCCTCGTTCATCGAGGGCCTCGCCGAGGACGGCTGGCGCTGGCGCAGCCACAACGACCAGGCGCTGGTCTTCTATCACCACCAGCCCCGGCGAAAGCGCGAAACGTCCGCGTACCTGCAGCGCAAGTTCGGGCGCAGCGTGCTGCGACGGGTGGCGCTGCGGGAGCGGGTACACACGCCGGCGGGCGGCGCGGGCGCCGAGCACGGGGCGCGGGAGGTAAAGGGCATGCGCCCGCCGCGCCTGCCCAAGGCGGACGACGAGTTGACGCGCGAGCTGCGCCGGCTGATCGGCTCGGAGGAGCACCGCGAGGAACTCTACCTGGGTCACCCCAACGAGGAACTGGGCGAACTGCTGCTGGACATGAGCTTCCTGGCCCAGGAGGCGCTGGAGGACGCCGAGGTGTCGGCCATGCTGCACAAGCTGCAGGAGGAGCACGCCGCCGACGCCACCTATCGCGATCTGCACGGCCGCTACCTGGGGCTGCTGGACCGCCTGGGCTCCGGGGACGCCGCCACCGAAGAGACGTACTGGGACCTCTTCTCCTACACGGCCAGCCGGCTCTCCACGCTCGTCCCGGTGC
>JACQTN010000043.1 GCA_016210785.1 Armatimonadota bacterium | reverse complement strand
CTATTCCCACCTTTAACGCTGGGCTACCACAGACGGGACTCATTCTGCGATGCTCGCCTAGTATCTCACAGATCCGCAACAAACACAAGAGTCAAGCAGGGAAAACCCTCAATGGAGATCCTGGACGCTTCGCGGCGGGTGACCGACCCGACAAAAATGGAGTTCTAGATGCAGAAGTAGGCGGGCGTCCTCAGCGACCGCCGGCGCGCAGGCGAGCGGTCGCCGCCGCGTCCATCGTGCCCTCGGGAGTGAGCTCCACCCGGTACACCTCCCACGCCTGCTCCCGCGACACCAGCCCGTCCGCCACGTCCCGCGCCACCGTTTCCGGATCGCGCTCCTCCGGCGGGTACACCCCGCCGCCGCCCGGCGCCTCCATGCAAAACCGGTCGCCCGGCTGCAATATCGTCGCCGCCCGCGGGTGCATGGGCAGCGTGTCGTTGTAGGTCAGCCGGCCAGCCCGCCCAGGATACCCGCCCAGCAGGCCGATGGGCGGGTGCTGGATGCGGTCCACGCTCCCCGGCAGGCACATGATCGGCCAGTCCGCCAGCGACCGCACGACGATCCGCTGGCCGCATCCCCCACGAAAGCGCCCGGGGCCGCCCGAGTCGCGGATGATCTCCTTCCGCTCGAACAGCAGCGGCAGCCGGTACTCGCACACCTCCACCGGCACGTTGGAACAGTTGTCGGGCATCGACAGAGTGCCGTGGCCGTCCTGGCTCGCGTGCGCCCCTTGCCCGCCGTTGAACAGGTAGATCTGGTGATAGCCCTCCTCCACGGGGACGAAACCCCGCTTGTACGCGGCCGGGACACCCTCCCACCTCCCGCGCAGCCAGAAGGCGTAGATGCATCCCGAGTGCGCGGTGACGCGGTCAGGCGGCAGGTGGTCGGGGACCAGCGCCGACAGCGCCTGGAAGATCGCCGCCTGCGCGTTGTGGATGACGATGGTGCGCCGCAGCACGGCGGCCGGGAAACGCGGGTTCACGATGGTCCCGTCAGGGGCCACCACCTGGATGGGCCGCAGCGCGCCCTCCGCCATGGGAATGTGCGGGGCGATGCAGCGGAACGGGAACATCGTCTCCGCGTAGGTCAGGTTGAACGGGCAGTTGATCGCCCGCGGCACCTGCGCGGACGTCCCCTCGTAGTCCACCATCGCATCGGAGCCACGGATGCGGACCGTCACGCGGATCGCCAGCGGCTCGTCGTAGCCGTCAGAGATGACCTCGCCGTGGTAGTCCCCGTCCGGCAGAGGCTCGATGACGGCGCGCATCGCCCGCTCGGTGCGCTCCTGGATCTCGTCCGACAGCGGCTGCAGGTCGTCGAAGGCGTACTCCTCCATCATCTCCACCAGCCGCTTCTCCGCGATGACGTTGGCGGCGAGCTGTGCGTTGATGTCGCCGATGATGAGTTTCGGCGTGCGGCTGTTGGCCCGGATGATGTTGAAGAGGTCTTCGTTGGGCTCGCCGGCGCGGAAGAGCTTGCTGGGCGGGATGCGCAGTCCCTCCTCGAAGATGTCGACCGACTCCGCGGAACCGCGGCCGCCCACGTCGTTGAGGTGCGCGGTGTTGGCGGCGAACGCCACCAGCTTCCCCTTGAAGAAGATGGGACGCAGCAGGTTGATGTCGGGCAGATGCCCTGCGCAGATCCATGGGTCGTTGGTGATCAGCACATCGCCCGGCCGCAGCGTCTCCGGCGGAAAGTACTCCAGCATCGTGCGCGTCGTGCGGCCCAGGATCGCGATGAACGCCGGCAGGCCGTGGGGCGTCTGCGCCAAGATCTGGCCCTTCACGTCGAGCAGCGCCGCGGCGTGGTCGGCGGCCTCGCCCACCGTGGGCGAGAAAGAGGTGCGGACGAGCGTCGTCTCCGCCTCCTCCACGATGGAGATGAGCCGGCTCCACAGGACCTCCAGTTGAACGGGATCGAAGCGGCTGCGGCGGCTGGCGTCGATGACCTCGCGGCTAAGCACGGTTCTCCATGACCTCCTCGTCGGACAGTTCGATGATCAGGTTCATGTAGGGGTCGATGCGGAACCGGTCGCCCGGATACACCAGCACCGTGGACTCGCGCTCCTCCACCACGGCCGGACCGCGCCCGTAGAACCCGGTCGCGAGTTGATAGCGGTCGTAGACGGCGGTGTCCACGTAGCCCGCGCCGGGGAAGTAGACGGGCCGGCGGCCCCTCTTTGCCCGCGCAGCCGGCCCGCCGTGCGCACCGCGGCCGGCGGCGATGTCCGCATGGACCGCCGGTTTCTCCGCGCCGCCACCGGCCTTCTCCGCCCCGTCGCTAGCCTTCTCCGCGCCAGCGCCAGCCTTCTCCGCCCGGCCCCCGGCCGCCTCCGCGCTCCTTCCGCTGTGCACCTTCAACGCAACCTGCGGGTCCGGACCCGTGGCCAGCAGCCGCCACGTGAGGGCCTCGATGGGATCGGTAGTATGAGCGCCGTAGAGCGACGCGTACGTCTGATAGAACGACGCTTCCAGCGCCGGCCGGTTCTGCTCAGTCAGTGCACCCGCGGGCACCGGGACGGTGATCTCGTGCATCTGCCCCACGTACCGCATGTCCGCGCTGCGGACGAAGCGCATCTCCGCCTCTGGCACGCCCGCCTCTCCCAGCACCCGGCGTCCTTCCGCCTCCATCTCGGCATAGAGCGCGTTGAGGTCGTCCCAGTTGAGGTAATCCAGGCGCGTGATGTAGGTGCGCAGGAAGTCGAAGGCCGCGGGCGCGACCAGGAAGCCGAAGGCCGAGAGCACTCCCGCGCCCAGCGGGCAGATAATGCGCGGGACGCGCAGCTTGCGGGCGACGCGCTCGGCGTGGGTCGGCCCACCGCCGCCGAAGGCAAAGAGCGCGTAACGGCGCGGATCGCGTCCCTTCTCCGCCAGGTGGATGCGCACCGCCGCGGCCATGTTCTCGCTGACCACCTCGTGCACGCCCCAGGCCGCACCCACCACGTCGGCCTCCATCGCGCGCGCCAGCCCCTCCAGCGCCTGCGCCGCCCGCTCGGGGTACAGACGCATGGTGCCACCCGCGAAGAACTCCGGATCGAGATAGCCCAGGATCAGGTTGGCATCGGTAACCGTGGGCTCCTCGCCGCCGAGGCCGTAGCACGCCGGGCCCGGGTCGGCGCCGGCGGAGCGCGGGCCGACCTTCAGGAGTCCGAGCTCGTCGAGCGAGGCGATGGACCCACCCCCCGCGCCGACTTCGATCATGTCGATCACCGGGGAGCGCACGGGCAGCCCTGAGCCCGGCATGAAGCGGTGGACGCGGGCCACCTCGAAGGCCTTCGTGCGCGTGGGCCGGCCGCCGTCGATCAGGCAGGTCTTCGCGGTCGTGCCGCCCATGTCGAACGAGATCAGGCGCTCCTCGCCGATGAGGGTGCCGAAGTAGCCGGCGGCCAGCGCGCCCGCCGCGGGTCCCGATTCCACCAGGCGCACCGGGAAGTGCGCCGCGGTATCGGCGGTGGTGATGCCACCGGAGGAGAGCATGACGTAGAGCCGGCCACGGTAGCCGTCGGCGCGCAGGCGGCGCTCCAGGTCCTCCAGGTAGCGACCCATCAGCGGCTGGACGTAGGCGTTCGCCACGGTAGTGGACATGCGCTCGTACTCGCGGAACTCCGCGGCCACCTCCGACGAGAGGCAATACGGCAGCCCGGGGAACTCGCGCGCGATCAGGTCGCCCACCGCCCGCTCGTGCGCGGGGTTGCGGTAGGCGTGAAGGAAGCAGACGGCCACGGCCTCCACGCCCTCGCAGACAAGATCGGCAACGGCCGCACGGGCCACGGCCAGATCGACCGGCACGTACACCGTGCCGTCGGCCAGCATCCGCTCGGGGACCTCCTTGCGCCAGGCCCACGGCACGAGCGGCGCCGGCATCGGCGCGGTGAGGTTGTAGACATCGTAGCGCAGCTCGCGGCCGATCTCCAGCACGTCGGCGAACCCCGCGGTGGTCAGCAGCCCCGTCTTCGCGCCGGCACGCTGGACCAGCGTGTTCGCCACCAGCGTGGTCCCGTGGATCATCACGAAGACCTCCGCGGCAGCGATCGTCGCGTCGCGCAGGATCACGGCCACGGCCTCCCGGGCGCCGTCGGCGAGATCGCGCGGCGTGGTGAGGATCTTGGCGATGGTCAGCTCGCCGGTGTCGCCGTCGAGCAGGACACCGTCGGTGAAGGTCCCGCCGATGTCGGAGCCCAGGCGGTAGCGCGTGTTGGAAGCCACGGAGTCTGCTCCTCCTACATCACCATCTTGGGATCGAGCGCATCGCGCAGCCCGTCCGCCAGCAGGTTGAACCCCAGCACGGTCACCGCAATCGCCAGTCCAGGAAACGTGGCGACGTGCGGCGCAATCTCCAGGAAATCCCGCCCCGTGGCCACCATCAAGCCCCAGGAGGGCGTCGGCGGCTTCACCCCCAGCCCCAGAAACGAGAGCGCCGCCTCTAGCAGGATCGCATTGGCCATGTACAGCGCCGAGTAGACCACCACCACGGAGAGGCAGTTGGGCAGCACGTGGCGGGCCACCACGCGCAGCGTGCTGGCGCCCACCGCGCGGGCCGCGGCCACGTACTCCTGGCCGAGGATCGTCAGCACGACACCGCGCACGACCCGCGCGAAGCCGGGCGTGGCCCACAGGCCCACGGCCAGGATCGTCGACTCCAGCCGGATGCCCAGGGTGCTGACGACGACGATGGCCAGCAGCAGATACGGAAACGCCAGCAGCAGGTCGAGCGTCCGCATGATGGCCTCGTCCACGTATCCGCCCCAGTACGCCGACGCGGCTCCCAGCGCGATGCCCAGGGTCAGCGCGATCAACACCGAGAGCATCCCCACCACGAGCGCGAGGCGGCTCCCGAAGATGAGCCGGCTCGCGATGTCGCGGCCGAACTCGTCCGCGCCCAGCCAGTACTTCGCGCCGGGCGGCGTCCGCCGGTCGACCAGGCTCTGCCGCGCCGGGTCCGCCGGCGCCAGGTAGGGTGCGGCCACCGCCATCAGCACCAGGAGGCCGACGATGATCAGTCCCACCACGGCGAGCCGGTTGCGCCGGAACCGCTTCCACACGGCGGCGCCGGTCGAGACGTAGGCGGGGGCACCCCCGTCCGCAAGAGACGAATCGCCGACCGCGCGGACGGTGACCCCCCTGAAATCTCTGGAGGGCCCCCGGCGGGCAGATTGAAGGTCTTCGGAGATTTCAGGGGGGTCACTCACCGGTACATCACCCGCGGGTCCAGGTACGCATACGACAGGTCCACCAGCAGGTTCACGACGACGAACGTCGTCGCCAGCAAGAGCACGCCTCCCTGCAGCAGGGTGTAATCGCGCGTCAGCACCGCCCGCACCAGCACGCGCCCCATGCCGGGCCATGAGAACACGGTCTCCGAGAGCACCGACCCGCCGAGCAATTGCCCCATCTGCAGGCCGAGCACCGTGACGATGGGGATCAGCGCATTGCGCAGGGCATGGTAGCCCAGGATCGTCCGGGTGCGGACGCCCTTGGCGCGCGCGGTGCGGATGTAGTCCTCTCGCAGCACGTCCAGCATCGCCGAGCGCGTCATGCGCGCCAGCATGGCGATGCTCGGCGTGGCCAGCGTGACGGCTGGCATGATCAGGTGCTCCCACCCCCCGCGACCCCCGGTGGGCAGCCACCGCAGCCACACGCTGAACACCAGGATCAGGACGAGACCGGTCCAGAAGATCGGCATCGACAGACCCGCCAGCGAGACGACCCGCACCAGGTTGTCGAACAACGAGTACACCTTGTATGCTGAGAAGATCCCGACGGTGACCCCCACGATCACCGCGATGACCAGCGCCGCGCCGCCCAGTTGCAGCGTCGTCCGCCAGGCGTCCGAGAGTTCCTCGGACACCCGGCGGCCATCGACGACGGAGCGTCCCAGGTCGCCGCGCACTAGCCGCCCGACGTAGCGCGCGTACCGCACCGGCAGCGGCTGGTCCAGACCCAGAGAGGCCCGGACGCGGGTGATCATCTCCTGGGTGGCGCCCTCGCCCAGCATCAGCGCGACCGGATCGCCCGGGATGAAGTCGACCGTGAGCATCACCAGAAGGACGATGCCCAGGAGGATGGGCACCGTGGCCAGCAGCCGTCGGGCAAGGAAGGGGACCATCAGCGCGTCAGGCGGCCGGCCCGCACCCGCCGGGGCACGGGTGAGGGAGACACGGATCGGGCGGACGCGAGACCGCCGCGAACGCGATCACCCGGGTCGCGCGCCCGGGATCGTGCGGGCAGAGATGCCGCCCGCCACGCATGGGCCGGCCCGGAGGCGGGGCGGCCGGGGACATGTTGCCCCCGGCCGCCCAGGACGCGCACACCGCAACCCGGAACCGGACGGCCGTCATGTCGAGCGCCGTGCCCGCACCGCCGCCGCGGCTACCGCATCGTGACTCCGGGCAGACCCAGCACGTACTCCACCGGGTGCGGCGCCAGACCCTTCACGTTCGACCGCATGATGAACGTGTCCCGGGTGTTGTAGAGCGGGACGAAGAAGATGTCGCGCGCCAGGATGTCCTGCGCTTTCCCGTACGCTTCCAGCCGCACGCGCTGGTCGGTGCTCGTCCGGCCCAGGTCGACCAGCTTATCGTACTCGGGGTTGTTGTACCGGGAGACGTTCCAGCCCGCCGGCGGCACCATGTCGGACCGCAGCGGCGTGACCAGGGAGAAGTCGCCGTCCCCGGTCAGGTTGCCCCAGGAGAAGAAGACCAGGTGGTAGTCGAGCGTCGGCGTGCGGAACGCGCGGAAGACCACCGCGTACTCGGGGATCTCCAGGTCGACGCGCACCCCGATCTCGCGCATCTGGGCCTGGAACGCCTCCGAGATCTCCGCGTCCTTGAGGAAGCGCCCGCGCGAGGCGATCATGCTGAGCACGAGCGGGTTGCCATCGCGCTGCAGCGTGCCGCCGGGACCGGGCCGGAACCCCGCCTGCGCCAGCAACTCCTTCGCCCGCGCGGGATTATATGGGTACAGGCCGTCGAAGTTCATCGGCTTGTGCCCGAAGATGCTCGGCGGCACCCAGCTCACCATCGGGGCCGCCGCGCCCTCGAGCAGGTTATTGAGGATGGCCTGGCGGTTGGTGGCCATCACCAGCGCCCGGCGCAGCCGCACGTCGGTCATGGGCGGCCGGCTGAGGTTCATGCCGATGAAAACGACGCGCGTGCCGGTGACAGTCGCCACGGTGAAGGTCCTGTCGCGGGCGATCGCCGGAAGCTGCGCGGGCGAGGGGTTCAGCACCACGTGCACCTCGCCGGTGCGCAGCGCCGCCATGCGGGCGGACTCCTCCGGGATGATCCGGAAGATGACGCGCTCGAGCGCGGGCTTCGGTCCCCAATAGTCGTCGTTGCGCACGAGCACGATCCGGTCGGCCGGCCGCCACTCTTCGAGCTTGAACGGCCCCGTACCGGAGGGGCGCCGCGCGAACTCCGCGCCCAGCCGCTGGACGGCCGCGGGGCTGACGATCGCCGCGTGCACCATCGTCAGGTTGATGAGCAGCGGGCCGAACGGCTGCGTGGTGACGATGTCGACCGTGGAGTCGTCCACCACCTCCGCGCCCTTGATCGGCCCCGAGAAGCTGGCCCAGATCCCCGGCGCTTTGGGATCGAAGGTGCGGTCGAAGTGGAACTTCACCGCCTGGGCGTTGAAGGGACTGCCGTCGTGGAACTTGACGCCCTTGCGCAGGGTGAACCG
>JACQTN010000397.1 GCA_016210785.1 Armatimonadota bacterium | reverse complement strand
GATCTGGGGACGACCAACTCGGTGATCGCGGTCGTGATCGGCGGGGAGCCGCAGGTGATCCCGAACGCCGAAGGCAGCCGCCTCACGCCGTCGGTCGCGGCCTTCACGAAGACCGGCGAGCGCCTGGTCGGCCAGATGGCCAAGCGCCAGGCCATCCTGAACCCCGAGAACACCGTCTACTCGATCAAGCGATTCATGGGCCGCCGCACGGCGGAGGTCGAGACGGAGCGCAAGATGGTGCCCTACCGCGTGGAGGAAGGCAGTAACGGGATGGCCACCGTGCGCCTGCCGGCGCCGGGCAAGATCTTCACGCCCGAAGAGATCTCTGCGATGATCCTGCAGAAGCTCAAGGCCGACGCGGAGGCGTACCTGGGCGACAAGGTCATCGAGGCCGTGGTCACGGTCCCGGCGTACTTCAACGACGCCCAGCGCACCGCGACGAAGAACGCGGGGGAGATCGCCGGCCTCAAGGTCCTGCGCATCATCAACGAGCCCACGGCGTCGGCCCTGGCCTACGGCCTGGACAAGAAGGGCGCGGAGACGGTGCTGGTCTTCGACCTGGGCGGCGGCACCTTCGACGTCTCCATCCTGGAGTTGGGCGAGGGCGTCTTCCAGGTGAAGTCCACCTCCGGCGACACGCACCTGGGCGGCGACGACTGGGACCAGCGCATCGTGGACTGGATCGCCGAGGGCTTCCGGCGCGACTACGGCATCGACCTGCGCAAGGACCGCCAGGCCCTGCAGCGGCTGCGCGAGGCGGCGGAGCGGGCCAAGATCGAGCTCTCCACGCTCAGCGAGACCACCATCAGCCTGCCGTTCGTCACGGCGGATGCGACCGGGCCCAAGCATCTGGAGATGAAGCTCACGCGCGCGGAGTTCGAGAAGATGACCGCGGACCTGGTGGAGCGGTGCATCGGACCCTTCAAGCAGGCGCTCGGCGACGCCAAGCTGACCGAGAAGGACATCAACGAGGTCATCCTGGTGGGCGGCGCCACGCGCATGCCCATGATCCAGGAGCTGGTGCGCCGCCTGACGGGCAAGGACCCCAACAAGGAGGTACACCCGGACGAGGTCGTGGCGGTGGGTGCGGCGATCCAGGCGGGCGTGCTGTCCGGCGACGTGCGTGAGGTCGTCCTGCTGGACGTGACCCCGCTGAGCCTGGGCGTGGAGACGCTGGGCGGCGTGCTGACTCCGCTCATCACCCGCAACACCACCATCCCCGTCCGCAAGAGCGAGACGTTCACCACCGCGGACGATGGGCAGACCAGCGTGGAGATCCACGTGCTGCAGGGCGAGCGCCAGATGGCGCGGGACAACCGCACGCTGGGCCGGTTCATCCTGGACGGGATCCCGCTGGCGCCGCGCGGTATCCCGAAGATCGAGGTGACGTTCGACATCGACGCCAACGGCATCCTCCACGCGACGGCCAAGGACACTGCCACCGGGCGAGAGCAGTCCATCAAGATCGTTGGGACCTCCACGCTCGGCAAGGACGAGATCGACAAGATGGTCAAGGATGCCGAGCAGTTCGCGGAGGAGGACCGCCGGAAAAGAGAAGAGGCGGAGACCCGCAACAAGGCGGACAGCCTGGCCTACCAGGTCGAGCGGTGGCTCAAGGACGCGGGCAGCCGCGTCGACGCGGCGGAGCGCGTGAAGATCGAGCAGGCGCTCAGCAACCTCCGCGAGGCGATCAAGGAGAACGCACCTGCCGAGCGGATCCGCCAGCTGACGGAGGAGCTGCAGCAGGCGTCTTACAAGCTGGCGGAAGAGATGTACAAGCAGGCGGCGGCCACCGGCGCGCCGGCCGGCGGGGCAGGCAGCGGGGCAGGGGGCGGACAGGCCGCCGGCGGCGGTGACCCGGTGATCGACGCGGAGTACAAGCCGTCGTCTTAGGGCAGGGACCTCCACAGAAGGCACCCAGGAGTCGGGATCATGAGCGAGCGAGAGCAGCGGCACGAGGAGGTTCCCAGCGCGGCTGCGCCGGGTGAGGGTGTTCAGGAGACCGCTGGGCCGGCGGAATCTCCCGACGCCCAGGTGGAAAAGTTGCGCACCGATCTGGTGAAAGCCCGGGAGGAAGTGGACCGGAACTGGCAGCAGTTCATGTACGCCGCCGCGGACCTGGAGAACTACAAGAAGGAGGCGCAGCGGCGGCTGGACGAGGCAGTGACCCGGACGCGCCGGCAGATGCTGGGCGTGGTCCTCCAGGTGGTGGACAACCTGGAACGGGCGCTGCGCTTCGGCGAGGCCGGAGGCGCGTCGGGGGATGCGCAGCTGGCCGTGGTGGAGGGCATCCGGCTCACTCACCGGCAGGCCCTGGACCTACTGGCCGGGCTGGGCGTGCGGCCCGTGGAGTGCGTGGGCGCCGCCTTTGATCCCCGCCTTCACGAGGTCGTGGAGGCCGTGGATCCGGAGGCGGAGGCCGCGGAGGGAAGGCCGTCGGGCACCATCGTGGGCGAAGTGGAGCGCGGCTATCTGCTTAACGCGGAGGTCTTGCGCCCCGCGCGAGTCCGGGTGGTGAAGTAGGTCGGGCGAGATGGCGACGGCGGTGAAATTCAAAGACTACTACAAGATCCTGGGCGTCGACCGGAAGGCGGATCAGAAGACGATCTCGCAGGCCTACCGACGCCTGGCCCGCAAGCACCATCCCGACGTCAACCCGGGCAGCAAGCAGGCGGAGGAGAAGTTCAAGGAGATCAACGAGGCGCACGAGGTCGTCAGCGACCCTCAAAAGCGCGCCCGCTACGACCAGATGTATGAGTACTACCAGCGCGGCGGGCGCGACTGGCAGGAGATCTTCCCCGGTGGCCGGGCGCCCGCGGGGCAGCCGGGTGCGCAGGGCTGGACGGTCACCTACGGTGACGCCGGTGACCTCCAGGATCTCCTCGGCCGGGGCGGGTTCAGCGACTTCTTCCGCACCTTCTTCGGCGGGTTGGACCCTCAAGGCGAGGGCGTACGGGAAGCGCGCACGCGGGCACGGCCCGAGGCCGCGCCCGCCGAGGGGCCGCGCCGCACCGGGCCCGGAGGGATCTTCGAGCGCCACGGTCACGACGTGCACTGCGAGATTCCCGTCACCCTGGCGGAGGCGGCGCTGGGCGGGGAGATCGAGGTGCCCACGCTCACTGGCAAGGCAACGATGCACATCCCGCCCGAGACGCAGAACGGCCAGGTCTTCCGGCTGCGCGGCGCGGGCATGCAGAAGCCCGACGGCGGCCGCGGCGCCCAGATGGTGCGCGTGAAGGTCGTGCTGCCCCAGAAGCTGTCGCCCCGCGAGAAGCAGTTGTTTGAGGAACTGCGCAAACTTCGGAGCGAGAACCCGAGGTCCGACCTCGGGTGCCGCTAGCATGTGGTTGTGAACCCTCGCCCACATCCGGCTTCGCTCCGGGCGGCCTCGCGGATCCATCTAAGGCTCGCTTGCTGTGGTTGCGATGCCAAACTCGCCGCAGCCCCCGGGGGGCACGTGCCACTCCGGTGCAAGGTGCACCGCGTCACCGCGCTCGCCGACGCCCGGCGCCCCGGAGATTCGCTGTCGGAATTTCTGGGGTGGGAGACATGGCATCGCTCGTCTCTGGCTCGCCAAGATGGATT
>JACQTN010000388.1 GCA_016210785.1 Armatimonadota bacterium | reverse complement strand
GGCGCACCTCGGCGATCCGGGGATCCGGATCGTGGAGTCGAACGAGGACCCGGACCTGTACGCCCAGGGGCACGTCCAGGGGGCGATCCACCTGCGCTGGAAGGCCGATCTGCAGGACGCGGTCCGCCGGGAGTGGATCGCGCGGGAGGCCCTGGAGAAGCTTCTCGGCGAGCGGGGGATCGGCAACGCCGACACGATCGTCCTGTACGGCGACAAGAACAACTGGTTCGCGACCTACACGTTCTGGCTGCTGACCTACTACGGCATCGGCAACCTGAAGATCCTCAACGGCGGCCGCCAGAAGTGGGTCGCTGAGGGTCGCCCGCTGACGACCGATGTCCCGCGCTTCCCGCCCCAGGCGTTCCGGGCGCGGGAGCCCGATCCCCGCGTGCGGGCGTTCCGCGACGAGATCCTGCGACGGCTGGGCACGCCCGGCGTGGCGCTGGTGGACGTGCGCTCGCCGCAGGAGTACCGGGGCGAGCTCATCGCCCCGCCCGCTTACCCCCAGGAGGGCGCGCAGCGCGGCGGCCACATCCCCAGCGCCCACAGCGTCCCGTGGACGCAGAACGTCCTGGAGGATGGGACGTTCAAGCCTGCCGGCGACCTGCGCGCGCTGTACGAGCCGAAGGGGATCACGCCGGAGGCAGAGGTCGTGGCGTACTGCCGGATCGGTGAGCGCAGCAGCCTGACGTGGTTCACGCTCAAGTACCTGCTGGGCTACCCCAACGTCAAGAACTACGACGGCTCGTGGACGGAGTGGGGAAGCCTGGTGGCGGCGCCGATCGAGCGCGCCACCGAAGCTGTGCGTGCCTGAGCGGGCAAGGGCCGCAGGAGCGAGGTGGGATCACAGCGGGATCGAGGGGGGAGGAGGAATGAACGTGACGAGGTTTGGTCTCACAAGGATGCTCGCCGCCGCGGCCGCGGTCCTGGCGGTCTCGGCCGCGCTGGTGGCCACCGTGTCCCGGGCCGCGCCGGGTCAGTCCGCGCCGGGCCACTCCACGGCGCGCTACGAGGTCTGGGTGATCGACCAGGCGGATGCGGCCCGGGGCGGCGCGCGCCTGTACATCTATGACGGGCTGCGCCTGGAGGCGGGTGAGTCTCCAACCCCGGTGGTCGTGAATCTCGACGCCGCGGCCCGCGGCGTCGGCGATGGCGCCGGCGTGCGGCCGCACATGGTGGAGTTCAACAGCACCCTCAGCCACGCCGTCATCGCTAACTTTGCCTCCGGCCACGTCTACGTCATGCGGACGCGCGACCGCAAGATCGTGGCGAGTATCGACGTGGGCGAGCAGGCGCATCACGCCGTGGTGTCGCCGGACGGCCGCCTGATCCTCGTGGCCAACCTCGGGGGCAAGCGGCTGGCGAGAATCCACGCCGATTTCGCCGCCGGACACTTCACCTATGATCGCGCACAGGACCTGAACCTGGGAGCGCTCGAGGACAAGGCGCGGCCCGACAACGCGCCGGTCTGTCCGGTGCTGGCTGGCGGAAAGGCCTATGTCACGCTCCGTGGCGGCGGGATGTACGTGGTGGACTACCGCGCTACGCCGATGCGCATCCTCAGGTCCTACAGCCGGGATGAGATCGCGCCCGCAGGGTGCGGTGGGATGGTCGTGGGCGGCAGGATCTACGTGAACTCGGGGACCATCGCGTCCTCCGACCTGTACGTGTTCGACGCCGCCTCCGACGCGCTGCTCAGGCACCTGCCACTGGGGTGGACCGGCTTCGACAGCCACGGGATGGTCGCGGTCGGGACCGCGGGACGTTCCGGCAGCGGCGCGCCGCAGCCGCACGGCGCGGGCGGGCGATATCTCTGGCTCAGCAACCGCGCGCAGGGAAACGTCGTCATCGTCGACACGCAGCACGACTCCGTCGTGGGGATTATCGACGGGGTGGGCGCCGCCCCCGACATCGCGGGGGTCTCCCCGAGCGGCAGGAGGGTGTACATGGTGCTGCGCGGTCCCAACAATCTGAGCGGCGGGCCGTCCGCCAGGGGCGCGACGCCGGGGTTCGCGATCCTGCAGGTGGTGGAGGACGGCCGCAGGGGCCGCCGCGTCGGCTTCGTGCCGATCGGCGATCAGAGCCCGGCGTCGCCGGTAGACCCGCACACGCTGGTGGTCCGCGTCATCCGCTAACGGGGCGGCATGTCTAGTGGACCCCGGCCCGGCATTCGGGCCGGGGTCCGTCAGCATGGTGCGCACTCCGCTGGCCGGCGCTCGACGTAGGGCGGGAGAGGCGGCGAGTTGCCGGGATGCGACGCGGGCCGGCTGGCTAGCGCGCCGTCAGCCGGTGCGCCCACGCCGCCAGCGCCTCGACGTGCGCCCGGAGGCGCTCGCGCGTGGGTTCGTCCTTGAGGGTACCCTCCGCGTCGAACTTCTCACGCCCGCCGGGCACGTGGAGTTCCGGTTTCAGCATCACGTAGGTTTCAGTGTAGAGGAACACCTGCCGCAGCGCGAGCTGCGCCCGCACCGTGCCGGAGGTGCCGCCGGAGGCGCCCATGATCGCCGCCGGCTTGTACCGCAGGACGCTGTTGGGCCAGGGTCGGGAAGCCCAGTCGATGGCGTTTTTCAGCACGCCCGGGACCGAGTAGTTGTATTCGGGCGTGGCGATCAGCAGCGCGTCCGCGGCGCCGATGCGCTCCCTGAACTCCCGCACCGGGGCCGGGGAGTTCTCGCCGTCCAGGTCGGCGTTGTACATCGGGATGGGCGCCAGGTCGAGGATCTCCACCTCGACCCCTTGCGGCGCGACCTCCCTTGCCGCGCGCACCAGGCCCCGGTTGTAAGACTGCCGGCGAAGACTCCCCGCATACGCCAGGATGCGAAAGGATCGATCACTCATGGCGAGTCACCCACGACCTCCCGTGCCAGGATCTGGAAGGTGCAGTCGAACTCGTTGTCCGCGTCGCCGGCGCGCCGCTCCGACTGGAGGACCCGCCACCGCGCCGGGTCGATCTCCGCAAAGAAGGTATCGCCCGGGACATCGGCGTGCACGCGCGTCAGGTAGATCCTGCTGGCATGCGGCAGGGCCAGGCGGAAGACCTCGGCCCCGCCGATCACAAAGACCTCGTCCTCACCCCGCGCCGCGGCCATCGCCTCCTCCCAGGACGATACCACCAGGCAGCCCTCCGCCCGGTATCCGGGCGTGCGCGTCATCACGATGCTGCGGCGCTTGGGAAGGGGACGGCCCACCCGACGCAGGATCGACTCGTGGGTGCGGCGGCCCATCACGACCACATGCCCGGTGGTGAGATCGCGGAACCGCCGCAGGTCCGCCCGGAGGCGCCAGGGCAGATCCCCGCCGCGCCCGATCACCCCGTTTTCCGCCACCGCGACGACGAGCGAGACCCTCATACCGGGGTGGGGATCCGCCTCCGCGGCAGCCTGGGGTGGTAGTGGCTGACGGAGAAGTGCTCGGGGCGGAACGCAAAGATGTCGGCGACCGTCGGGTCGACGTCCACCGTCGGAAATCGCTGCGGCTCGGTGGCGAGCATCTCCCGGACGTGCTCGACCTGGTTCATGTAGATGTGGACGTCGTCCACGTAGCAGACCAGCGCCCTGGGCGTGTACCCGGTGACCTGCGCGATCATCATCGCCAGAGCCGCGTAGTGGATGATGTTGAAGGCCAGGCCCACCGGCGCGTCGGCGCTGCGCTGTCGGTGGCTGAGGGTCAGCTCCCCCGCGCGGGTGTTGATGTGCACGTGGAACCACCCGTGGCACGGCGGCACGACCGCGCGCTGGCGCCGGCCCCGCGCCCGCGAGAGATAATGGGGGATCCAGGGGTTCACCTCGTGATAGCGGAGGTGTGGAGAGTGCCGGATCTGCTCGATGAGGTGGGCGATCTGATCGAAGGGTCCCTCCTCTGTTGGGAAGCGCCGGAAGGCGGCGCCGTAGGACGCCGGCCCCAGGTCACCGGGGGGGAGTCCGTACTGCGCGCACTGCTCGGGCGTGACCCAGGGGGTCCACCAGTAGCACCCGAAACGTTCCAGCTCTTCTCGAGTCTGCGCACCGTTCAGGAAGGCACAGATCTCGCCGAGGGCTTGGTGGAAGAGGGAGGGCCGGTTGTGGGGCGCGCTCAGCAGATCCCGCTCGGTGATCAACGGGAACCCGTTCTCCAGGGAGAAGCGCATGAGATGTCCGACGATCTTCAGGGCGGAGACGCCCTGCCGCGTCGGCACCTCTTCACCCTCGTCGAGAATCAGACGCAGGAGATCGCGGTACTGCGTGTCGGGAATCCGCTCCTGGAAAGGCCGGTATCGGATCACAACTCCTGCCTCCTCATTGTGTGAGGATTCCTCGGACCAAACGTGTGTTCGCCAGCGATTCACCCAAACCCTGCTTCCCCGCGCCCCTGTGGGCAACCTCCGAGATAACCTGTGAACTCGGGCGGGAAGCCCTGTGAATTCAGGCTCTCCGCCTGTGGGTATCCTGTGGAACCGGGCCGCCCCGCGCCTGCACCCTTGATTCCCCTCCCCGGTTCATGTATAAGAACATCGTGGGTGACCCCCCTGAGATCTCCGGGAGGCCCCTGCCGCGGCAGATTGAAGGTCTTCGGAGATTTCAGGGGGGTCGGTCCAACGCAGCCCTCTGGAGGCACTGGCACGTGAACCTGGCCGAACTCGTCACCCTGGTCCTGCAGCTCGCGGTCCTGCTTTTCGCCCTGGTGATCTGGGCGTCGCTGGTCATTGCGTTCCTCAGGGACTGGTCCATCGGGAAGCCGGAAGATCACCCGGTCCGCCGCCTGCTGCGGCGGGTGGACCGCTGGCTGGAGGGCTGGAACCGCGGCAGCGGGCCGTCGCACCTCACCGGCACCAAGTAGGCGGCCGGCCCTCCGCGTCCGGCCGGAGCCGCGCGCGTGAAGTCGCTGACCCTCAAGGAGCGCATCCGGGACCGCCTCTCCCGCCGCACCAAGCGCAGGGTGACCTCCGCCCAGTGGCGGAGCGCCGGCGTGCTGATGCCGCTGTACGCGGCGGGCGACGATCTGTACGTCTTGCTCACCAAGCGCACCGACGAGGTGGAGCACCACAAAGGACAGATCTCTTTTCCCGGCGGCGCGCGTGAGCCCGGCGATCGCGACCTGCTCGCCACCGCGCTGCGGGAGGCGGAGGAGGAGGTCGGCATCGCGCGCTCGGACGTGGAGATTCTCGGCGAGATGGACGACGTGGAGACGTATGTCTCCGGGTTTGTCATCACGCCGTTTGTGGGCGTGATCCCGTACCCGTATCCGCTGCGCCCCAACCCGCGCGAGATTCAAGAACTGGTCTTCGTGCCGCTGATCACGTTCCTGGATCCGGCCAACATGCGGGTGGAGTATCGGGACCGGGGCGGGGTCAAGGTCCCGCTCTATTTCTACCAGCACGGTGAGCACGTGATCTGGGGCGCGACGGCCCGGATCGTGAAGGACTTCGTCGAGGCGGTCTTCTCGGGGAGCGAGCCGGACGAGTGAACCGCGGGCCGGCTCAGGGGGGGCACAGCATGCGCGTCGCCATCGTCTCGGACATGCACGGCAACCTCCGCGCCCTGGAGGCGGTGCTGGCGGGCGTGGCCCAGGACGGCGCCGACGCCGTGGTGGTGGCCGGCGACCTGGCGATGGGCGGGCCGCAGCCGGCCGAGTGCGTCGCCCGGGTGCGCGGCCTGAACTGCCCGGTGATCCGCGGCAACACCGACGAGTGGATCGGCCGCGGTGCCGGTCCTACCGCGGCCATCCAGCCCGTGGTGGACTGGGCACGCATGCGTCTCTCCGCCGAAGACATCGCCTGTCTCGGATCGCTGCCCATGGACCACAGGATCCGCGACGCCGGCGGCGACCTGGTGGTCGTGCACGCGACGCCCTGGAGCGTGGAGGAGCGGTTGGACCCGGACGCGCCGGAAGAGGAGGCGGAGCGGGCGCTGGACGCGGTGGGGGCGCGCGTGCTGGTCTACGGGCACATCCACATCGCCTACCGCCGCGACGTAGGCGGTCGGCTGGTGGTGAACGTGGGCAGCGTCGGATTTCCCTTCGACGGCGACCCGCGGGCCAGCTACGGGCTGTTCACTCTCCACGGCGGACGCTGGGAGGCGGTGCTGCGCCGGGTGGAGTACGACCGCGAGGCGGTGGCTCAGGACCTGCTGGCCTCCGACCATCCGGCGAAAGAGGCGTGGGCGAAGCGGGTGCGGCTGGCGCGGCCGTGAGGGCACCACGACGATGGCGCGCTACGATCACCACATGCACCTGGAGCGCGGGCCGTTCACGCTTGCCTACCTGCGCCGCTTCGTCGAGACGGCCCGGCGGCGGGACATCGCCGCCATCGGCATCAGCGAGCATCCCCATCGCTTCCGCCAGTGCCGGAGCACCTACCCGCGATCCATCACCTGGATCGATCCGATCTGCGTCGAGGACCTGGAAGAGTATCTCGTGCTGGTGGGAGGCGCGCGGGAGGCCGGGCTGCCCGTGAAGATGAGCATGGAGTGGGACTACGTCCCCGGCCATGAGGCGGAGGTGGAGCGCCACATCCGCGCCTACCCGTGGGACTACGCCATCGGGTCGGTCCACTACATCCCCGGGAATCCAGACGGGCACACCGGGGAGTGGTGGGGATTCGATCACCCCGACTTCCGCGCGGAGTGGGAACGGCGCGACGTGATGGAGGCGTACCGCGCCTACTTCCGCCTGATCCAGCAGGCGGCGCACACGGGCCTCTTTCACGTCATCGGTCACGTGGACGTCATCAAGGTGTTTGGGCATCGCCCCGCGGCCGATCTCACCGATCTGTATGAGGAGACCGCCGCGGTCCTGGCGACGTCAGGAGTGTGCGTCGAGGTGAACACCGCAGGGTTGCACAAGCCGGTGGATGAACTCTACCCGGCGCCGCCGTTTCTGGCGATCCTCCGCCGCCACGGGGTGCCGGTCGTCACCAGCTCGGATGCTCACGATCCCGAGCATGTGGGGCGTGATTTTGACGGGGCTGTCGCCGCGGCGCGCGCGGCCGGGTACACCGAGGTGTGGACCTTTACCCGCGGGGCGCGGGAGCGGGTCCCGTTGGAGTGACGGCGACCAACGGACTGGGAGGAGAGCCGCGATGCAGGACCACCGTCGCCTCATTCAGGAACGGTTCGGCAAGCAGGCTGCGGCCTACGCGGGCAGCCACAAGTTGCAGAAGGCCTCGTTCTTCGAGGCACTGATGGAGGACGCGGCCCCCTCTGCCCGCGACCGCGCTCTGGACGTGGCCTGCGGGCCGGGCCGGCTCGCCCTGCTGCTGGCCCGCCGGGCCGGGCTCGTCGTGGGGCTCGACCTGACCCCGGAGATGATCGGGCTGGCCGAGGCGGCGCGCCAAAAGGAAGGACTGCACAACGTTATCTTCATGACCGGCGACGGCCAGGCGCTGTCGTTCCCCGACGGCGCCTTTGACCTGGTGTGCACCACCGCGTCCTTCCACCACTTTCCCGACCCGCGCCCCATCCTGGCGGAGATGGTCCGGGTGACCCGCCCGGGAGGCCGCGTCGCCGTGGCCGACTGGGTGAGCGATCCTGACCCGGCCCGCGCCGAACGGCACAACGCCATCGAGCGCCTCCGCGACCCGTCGCACGTACATATGTTCGCCGTGGACCGGCTGCAGGAGATCCTGGAAGCCGCGGGTCTCCGGGTCCTGTCCTGGTCGGCCGGTGAGCTGGAGCGGGAGCTGGGGGAGTGGCTGGCCATCGCCGGGGCATCGCCCCAGGTGGGGGCGAAGGTCCGGCAGGCGCTGCTGGACACGGTCCCCGGCAATTCCGCCGGGATGGACGTCAGGGAGGCCGGTGGGCGGGTCTGCTTCACCCACCGTTGGGCGGTTGGGGTGGCCGGGCGGCCCCAAACGTGACTCTGTGATTGTACTATCACGTGCGCCCATCAAAATAGCCTGCAACTACTTTCGCAATTGAATTATAGCGGTTTCCGGCCTCCCCAGTTCCTTCCTTCCCAGGGAACTTTCTCGAGATTTTTCCGCTCCTTGTCGCCCTCCCAGGCGGGTGTTATACTAATCGTCGCCGCCCGCTCCCTGATGCCCGGCGACCGCATCTCATGATGGTCCCATGGGCGCACCGGGAGTTCAGAAGCCGGGTGGGGAGTGCGAGATCGAGAACCACCTTGTGAAGACTTGCTGAGGGTGCTCGCATGAGAGATCTCACCCGTCCACTCTTCACCATCGGCATCGTCTCCGGTCTCATCGGCGTCTCGCCGGCCACCCTACGGGCGTGGGAGGCGCGGGGGCTGCTCTCTCCCCAGCGAGACCGGCGCACCGGGCGGCGGCTCTACTCCTGGCGCGACGTGGAGCGGCTGCAGTACATCAACTTTCTCGTCAGCAAGCGGCGCGTGCCCATCGGCGGAGTGAAGAGCGCACTGCGGCGGTCCGCCGGTGCGTCCACGGGCGAGTGGGTGATCGACCGGCGGCGTCCGCGCAGCCGGCGCGGTGCACCTTCCTACGAGGTCGTCCACACCGGGTAGGGCCCCCATGCGCAGGATCTACCTCGACCACGCGGCCACCACGCCGGTGGACCCCCGGGTGGTCGAGGTGATGCTCCCATTTCTCCGCGAAAAGTTTGGCAATCCGGGCAGCGTCCACGCCTGGGGACAGGAGGCGCGGGAGGCCGTCGATCGCGCCCGCGAGATCGTCGCAGGGGCGATCGGCGCGCACCCGTCCGAGATCGTCTTCACCAGCGGAGCCACCGAGGCGGACAACCTGGCCGTGATCGGCACCGCGCTCGCCGCGGAGGAGCGGGGACGGCACATCATCGTTTCCGCTATCGAGCACCACGCGGTGCTGGAGCCGTGCGAGTTCCTGACCTCGCGGGGCTTCGAGATCACGGGCGTGCCGGTGGACGGCGATGGCCTGGTGGATCCCGACCAGGTGCGCCGGGTGATCCGGGACGACACCGTCCTGGTGTCCGTGATGGCCGCCAACAACGAGATCGGGACCATCGAGCCGGTGGCGGAGATCGGCCAGATCGCGCGCGGGCGCGGCGTCACGTTCCACACCGACGCCACGCAGGCGCTGGGGCAGATGCCTCTCGACGTGGACGCGCTGAACGTGCACCTGCTGGCGATGTCCGGCCACAAGGTGTACGGGCCGAAGGGGATCGGCGCGCTGTACGTCCGCAAGGGCACGCGGGTGGCGCGCTGGCTGCACGGCGGCGCCCAGGAGCGCAACCGTCGCGCCGGGACGGAGAACGTCCCGGCCATCGCGGGGTTCGGCCGGGCGGTCGAGCTGGCGCGAGAGATGATGCCGCAGGAGGCCCCGCGCCAGGCCGCGCTGCGCGACCGGTTCATCGCCGGCATCCTGGAGATCGAGGCGTCGCGCCTCAACGGTCATCCCTCGCGGCGTCTGCCCAACAACGTCAACGTTTCCTTCGAAGGCACCGACAGCGAGTCGCTGCTGCTGGCGCTGGACCTGGCGGGCGTGGCGGCCAGCAGCGGTTCCACCTGTACCTCCGGCAGCCTGGAGCCCTCTCACGTCCTCACCGCCATCGGGCTTCCTCCCGAGACCGCCGCGGGGACCGTCCGCCTCACCCTCGGCCGCGGCATCACCGAAGCTGACATTGACGAGGTCATCGGCCTTCTCCGCGAGATCGTCGCCTCCGTCCGCGCCGCCTCCCCGACCTGGAAGCCGTCCGCCAGGGCCCGGCGGTAACCCCGCCAGTCTCCTCCCGATCCCTCGGCGCTCACAGTGAGCCCGGGCTTGCGGCTTGTCTCCACTGTACCCAGAGTCATGTTAAAATGAACTCAACACACGGGCCGGCTTGTTTTGAGATTGGACCGGAAGGGGACTAGGCAAATGAGCACGGTCTCCGCATTCATATCTTACGCACACGAAGATCGTGCTTTCGTAGACGATCTGACACGACGGCTTGAGGCCGCCGGGATCCCGACCTCGTATGACCGCCATCTGACCCCGGTCGCCCCTGGTCGAAAGAGCTGGAGGACCGCATTCGCGCATCCACGGTCGTTGTCGTGGTCCTGAGCACGGCCAGCGCTCGATCAGATTATGTTCGCAAGGAGATCCACTTCGGCCAAGAGGCTGGCAAGTTGATCATCCCGGTGCTTCTGCGCGCCACAGAGGCACCGCTGCCCCTGGCCGACCTGCAGTGGGTTGACGCCAGGGAGGGGCGTGATCCATTAGCGGGTCTCGTCGCTGGCCTGCGTGGTGAGACCTCGCCGGCTTTGCGGGCGCCGGAGGTACTCCCCCAGCCTCCGAAACCTCTTGAGCTCACTCTGACCATCGAGCGTTCCGACGACGATTTGGTCGCGAACGTCGCCTTTCCGGAAGAGGGGTTGCGCGCGGGGCCGATCCGGTTTACTCCGCCCATCAAGTCGAGTGGACTAGACGAACTTCGCTGGTATCTTGAGCAGTACCCCCGATGGCCGGTGGGCCCTGACGTGGGCAGAGCGGAGCGGTTGGAGAGTCGCCTGAAAGACTGGGGCGTCGCGCTCTTTCAAGTCCTGTTTGGCACTGTAGACGCGTCACGCCTGTGGCAGCAGTTCCGAGGTGAGTCGCGACGACTCACCCGAATGCCCCTTCTAACGCTGGACGCCACTGATCCCGACGCGCTGCGCCTTCCCTGGGAACTTCTGGCCGACGAGGAAGGGCATCTCTTCGCACTGGGTATCTCCCTCCGGCGCCGGGTACAAAAGGTCCAGGCCGCCCAACGGGTAACCTTCGGGTTGCCGATTCGCATCCTGATGATCGTGGCGCGGCCTGAGGACAGCCGCACACCGTTCATTGATCCGCGGGCCAGTCCCCAAGCGGTCCTGAAAGCCGTGGAACTCCTCGGAACCGAAAATGTCGTGATAGAGTTTCTCCACCCACCTACCCTGCAGGCATTGGACGAGCGACTGCGTGACGACAAACAGCCGCTGGTGCACGTTGTGCACTTTGACGGCACGGCGTTTACCTGATGGAGCGCGGCCTCGGCTACCTGGCGTTTGAGGATGCAGAAGGCAAGTTGGACCTCGTGGACGCGGACCGTCTGGGAAACCTCCTTGCCGCTGCCAGGATTCCTCTCATGGTGCTGGACGCCTGCCAGTCGGCCCACGCCGATGTCCGCGATCCCTTCTCCAGTGTTGCGCCGCGCCTCATCCAGGCTGGGGTAGGCAGCGTGGTGGCCATGCAGTACAGCGTGCTGGTGGAGACGACCCGGCGGTTCTTCGGGGCGTTTTACGAGGCCCTGGCGCGTGGGCGCACCGTGGGTCAGGCTGTGGACGAGGGTCGCCGGGTTCTGCTGGCCAACACGAAGCGCTTCACGTTGTACCACCTGGAGGAAGGTGAGGTGGCCTTCCACCTGCGTGACTGGTTCCTGCCCGCGCTGTACCAGCAGACCGAAGATCCCGCGCCTTTCGCCGGCACGATCATCCGGTCTTCTGCGCAGACCGCTGCATCGACTCTCCTCGGTGAGTTTCGCGAGCCGCGCTACCGCTTCACAGGACGCGCAAAGGAGTTGTGGGACCTAGAGCGGCTGCTGCGCGAGCGCCGCATCGTCGTCATGCATGGGTTCGGCGGGCAGGGCAAGACCGCACTCGCCGGCGAGGCAGCCCGCTGGTTCAGGCGCATCGGGCTCGTCAGGCGTGCCCTCTTCATTTCCTTCGAGGGAGGCGGAGATGCTGGTTGGGCCGTCAGCCAGATGGGCCGTCTGCTCCTGGGTGACAGTTTCTCCACTGTGCTTGAGGCGGATCGCCTGCCGGCATTGCAGCAGGCCCTGGTTTCCGACGCGCCAACCTTGGTCATTTGGGACAATCTGGAGAGCGTCCTCCCCGGCTGGCACGACGCACTCCCTCCTGAGGCGCTCCGAGAACTTCTGGAACTCGGCGTGGCTCTCACCTCGGACGGCGTCACCAGATTGCTGGTGACTACCCGTGATTTCGGGTTGCCCCACGAGGCTTACGCTCCTTCGCAATCTGCCGCGCTGATCCCCTTGGACGGACTGCTTCGGTCTGAGGCTCTGGCCTTCGCCGGCGAGGTCCTGGACGCCCTGGGCCACCAGCGGCCCGAACGGCCCGACCTGGAACGCCTGCTGGGCTACCTCGGCGGCCACCCGCTTTCGATCCAATTGGTGCTGCCTCATCTGAAGGACTTCGGCAACAATGTGGCGACCGTCATTGACCGGTTTGACGAACTGTATCCCGGGTTCACCGAGGGCTGGGCGCGGGACCGCCACGAGTCCCTGGAGGTGAGCCTCTCTTTCTCCCTGAACCGCCTGAGTCCGGCCGCCCAGGAGCACCTGCCTGCTCTTGGAGTTTTCCAAGGTGGCGCGATGGAGGTTCAGATCCTGAGGGTGACTCGGTTGAGGCCGTCACGCTGGCGAGAGATACGCGCCGAACTGGAGCGGGCGGGGCTGTTCATCCCGGAAGAGGAGATGCCCATCGCTATCGAGACCGAAGAAGGAGAATTCAGCGGGCGCTACGTGCGGTTCCACCCCACCCTCACTCCACACCTGCGCGCGGCGCTGGCGCCAGACGCCCGTCGGAGCATGGAAGAGCGGTACTGCCAGGTCTACTACGATCTCTCCCGCCATTTGTACAACGCCGCTGCTCGCGATCCCCACGAAGTACGGGCAATAGCGGGCCGCGAACTGCCCAACCTGCGCCGCGCTCTTGACCTGACACTGGCCGCAGGCAAACTGGAAAGGGGAGTGGACTTTGCTGACAACGTGGGCCGCTTCCTGAGTTGGTTCGGACGCCTACGAGAGTGGGAGACGCTCACGGTTAGGATAGAGGCCGTGGCGAAGACCGGCAGTCTGGCCGCGGAAGCACCCCTGGCAAAGACGGAGTACCTCGCGGAGAGTCAGCGAGGCGAGATGCTCCTCGACACGAGCCGGGCAAAGGAGGCCGAGCAGGTCTTCCGACGGCTGCTGGCGCGGATGGACGCCGGCATGGCGTACGGCGGGACCGAGGCTGGCCGTGACCGTGCCAGGACTCTCATCCGCCTGGGCAGCGTCCTGAAAGCACAAGGGCGTGCGGGCGATGCGGAGACCGCCTTACGTCAGGCTCTGCAGGTTCTGGCCGGACCGGATCAGGAGGGCACTTCCATACGCGATCTGACCAGCAATATCCATACTGAGTTAGGAGACGTTTTGGTAATGCAGGGACGCTACGCTGAGGCACGCCGCCATTATGAACTGGCATTGGACATTCACAGGGCCAGGGGTGATGAACTAAGCGTAGCGGGGACGCTCGGCAACATTGGCACCCTGGCCTTGGAAGAGGGGGATTTCGCTGAGGCCCGGCGGCGCCACCGTGAGGCGGAGAAACAATTTCACGCACTCGGCGATAGCGACGAGGAAGCCACAGCCCGTCACCAACAGGGGAAGGTTGCGTTCCAGGAAGCCCAGGGAGCAACCGGAGAGCGGCGAGCGGCCCTGCTAGCCGAGGCGGAGGGGGCCTTCAGGGAGAGTCTGAGGCTGCGAGAGGCTATCGGCAACAGGGCCGGAGGTGCCATGACAGTCAACGGACTGGGGGCCATTGCGGTGCTGGCCGACCGCTACGCGGACGCCGAGCGCTGGTTCCGGCGGGGCATTGAGCTCTGCGGCGCGGCGGGGAACCCAGGCGAACTGGCAAAGGTCTACACCAACCTAGCTGCACTGATTCTACTGGTGTATGACATGCCTTCCGGAGAGTGCCCGCGTGAGTTCGAGGGCCGGGATCTCCTGGCCGAGGCGGAGGCATCGGCTCGGCACTCTCTGGAAATCCGCGAAGCCATTGGCGATTCTTCACATGAGGTCTGGGCCAATTACAGCATCCTGACTGCGGCCGCTCAGCGAAGGGGTGACAAGGACTCTGTCCGGCACTGGCGCCGCAAAGGGCGCCTGGCGTTCGCGGCTTTCCCCGGAAACCGGGCACGTCTGGCAAGGGAAGGGGGAGGGCTCTTGCGGGCGATCCGCGACGCCCTGGCTGGAAAACGGGAAACTCTGGCTTTCCTGGAACAGGAATACCTAAAGATGGCGGCCGGGACTGCTGAATGGCACGACGCCCCTTCGGCCATCCGACGCCTGTTGGCCGGCGAGCGCAACGTCGACGACCTGGCGGACGAACTCGATCTGGGAACAGAGCAGTATCTGATCCTGCGCATGGCGCTGGAAGAAGACGCCGACGCCGAATCCATGACCTCCCCTACCGAACATCCCGCCATTCAGGGTCTAGCGCCGTTGGTGCTTGCCCTCTTGCACGTCTGTCGAGGGAATGAGGATCTGCGGATGGGGGTCGAAACGGCTCTGGACAACCTGGCGGCGAAGGATGACTGGAAGAATCTCGCCGCGGCGCTACGCCGCGTCCTCAATGGCGACCGGGACCCAGCGGCCCTGGTTGGCGGGGCTGGGGGGGCGCCCGCGCTGGACCAAGTGGACCAGGCTGTCCTCGACCTAGCCCTGGGAGCCCTGGCCGGAGACCCGGAAGTTCAGGCCCGCCTGGAGCGCTTGGCGGGCGCAGCACAAGGCCAGACAGAGGGGCCGGATGACCCGCAATCCTCGACGTGACCGATGGGCTTCGGGCAGATGCCGCATTCGCGTAGGCGAAAGCAAGTTTGAATCGGGTGCCGCGAGCGCCAGTCCTGTTTCTGCTGCCCCGTCCACTCACAGGCGTCCACCCCCGGTCAGAAGTGTCTTGATTTCGGACTCGCAGGACAGAAGGTAGACCTGGCGAATACGGGCTATCCAAGTTGGATCCTCAGGAATTTCTCAAGAATTTCGGACCCAGCGCCGAGTCCCTCGAAAGAATCCGGCTGGGACGGGGTATTGTGGGTAAGACAACGTACGCCGTCATAGCCGTCCTTCTCGTTTTTTCGGTAGCCATAGCGAGGCTGACCACTGATTGGATGATTCTAGCTGCCCTAGTCCGAAGTTCCCCCGAGTCATCGCGCTAGAATCCGCATCCCGCCAGGTTCAGTACGGTCAGGGAGGTCGCTGGCCCTGCCTACACTCGTTCCAGGCGGGGCGAGACACCGAGCAGAGCGAAGGCGCGTTGCTGCAACGGTGTCGGCGTGGTGAGCATGTCAAAGGCGCCTGCGTCGGCGGCCTTGGACCGGACCCGGTTCTTGGCCAGCGTCGCGAGGTCTTTGAGGAGCGTCTGGAAACTCTGCACGGGCGTCCCGTCCTCCAGCTGCTTGTGGCGCGCCTTGGCCTCGGCCGCGGCGGAGCGCCTCGCTGACGCCACGGGAGACTGCGGGGCTGGAGGGGGCGCGTGGTCGTCAAAGAGCAGGGGAGCTAACGCGCGCCGCATGTGCCACTCCACGTAATAGGCGAGCATGCACAACAGCACGTGGGCCCGGACGCGATCCGCCAGCCGATGATAGATGGGCTGGATCTTCAGGTCCACGGCCTTGAAGCTGCGGAAGGCGCGCTCCACGGCCGAGAGACGTTTGTAGGCCCGGACCGCCGCGTCCGCCCCGAGCTCGGCGGGAGACACGCTCGTGCGAATCACGTAAAGGCCATCCAGCGCGGCCTCTTGACTGATGCGGGCTTCATCCCGCTCGTAGCGCAGGCTCTCCTCGGTCATCTCGATGCGGAAGTGCTT